>NZ_AWFE01000024.1:0-125278 GCF_003263315.1 Hyphomonas sp. GM-8P | reverse complement strand
GGGACCGGATCATCTTCCCCGACGGGTCCTCCATCGTCATTTCCGCTCCGGGTGCTGATGCGCAGGGCTTTGCGGGTCTCTCGGACAGAACCGATCATCACTGGGACCGCGTGTTCGTTGCCGCCGGATTGGCGACCATTCTCGGCGTCGGTGCCGAACTCGGCGCAGACGGTGACGGCGACCTGGAACGCGCCATCCGCCGCGGCACCACCGACACAGTCAACCAGGCCGGTCAGCGCGTCGTAGAGCGCAATCTCGGCATCCAGCCGACGATCCGTGTGCGGCCCGGCTGGCCCGTGCGCGTGGTCGTCACCCGCGATCTCATTCTCAGACCCCATCCCCAAGGAGCCACACGATGACCCTTCGTCTCGGACAATTACCCGACCGCACGCCGGTCCGCATGAGCCTCTCGGTCGATCCCGAGCTTGCCAGCGCGCTCAACGACTATGCCGAAATCTACCGCCAGACCTATGGCGCAGAGGAAAAGCCCGAAGCGCTGATCCCCGCCATGATCGAAAGCTTCCTGGCCTCCGACGCCGGGTTCAAGCGGGCGCGCCGCGCCCTTCATTCAAACGCCAACAAAGGAGACTGAAACCAATGGCGCAGATCGGCACGTTCACCCTGAAGGATGGCGCCTACACCGGCACCATCCGTACCATGACTATCAACGTCAAAGCCCAGCTTGTTCCCAATGTGGACAAGGCAAGCGACGGCGCACCCGACTTCCGGCTCTATGCCGGCGGAGCCGAACTCGGCGCGGCCTGGCGTCAAGAAAGCAAGCAAGGCGAAACCCCGTACCTCGCCGTCAAGCTCGATGATCCGAGCTTTGCCAGCCCCATGCGCGCGGCCTTCTTCGAGAATGAAGCTGAAGGTACCGGCGTCATGGTCTGGAACCGGGCGAAAGCGAACTGAGCAAGCCACAATCGTCGCCATGGCCTCCCAAGCCCGAGATCAATATTCAGATGACGACATCGAGCGGGCGATGGCGACGGTCGCCCGCGTCATCGAGCTTTATGGTGATGCCTACTGGCCGATCCTGGAAAGACTTGAAGCGGAACTCGAAGAACGACGGGCAAAGGCGGCCCGCCTGACAAGGCATCTGAAACGCTTCCGGCAACGGCGACACATTGATCTCACAGCGTCTAAAAAAATCGCTTCTGCTGAACCGGGGCGCTTTTCATCGGTTTAATCTGACATTTGCGACCGACAGTTTTGCCTGCCCAATAGCGAAGCAACCAACGCCAATGGTCCTGTTGTTCTTCAGATAAACCAAGGCGTGCGTTCAAGCACCTCGTGCAAGCGGAATGGGCCAAGTTGTTGACGCTGAAACGCTGCAGTCAGATATGCTATGTCTTTCGCATATTTCGTTGTGATCGGTTCGCCACATAACGCGTCTGTCGAAGACCAATTCAGCTTTGTCAGGCTTAAAATTTGGCGCGCGAGCGCCCTGTGATCTATTGTTGCCGGCGACCCGCCTCCGCGCATATCCTGATAAACATTGATCTCCAAGGCCTGCGGTGTGCCGATCGATTTTCGGTACTGATTGTACCCTGTGGTGGAAAGATAGATCTGATTTGGAGAACCGATGACGAACCGACCACGTGCGAGAGATCCGTCAGTGCCCGGCGTTTCGTCAAACAGTCGCACAGGATGTTGAGTATTAATCCAAATAAAGACGAAGCGACCATTTGGACATACTCGACGGGCTCCGGTAAGAATAGCGTCTCGGTCCGCCCGTCCGTACTTAGCGGAATAGTGGAAACATATCGTGGGCGTTTCACTTAACGGCAGCCGTTCGAGCGTTTTTTCTACAAGCTCTTCATAGTGCCTGTGGCGATCCTCATAGGGCACGGCCTCATTGCCACCGGAATAAAACTCCCAGCGTCCGTATTGGTTGAAGACATTTGCAAAGCCCAGAACCCGGTCGTTGCTGCCGGTTGCACGGCTGCTAGTGTAGGAAAGGCCAACAAAGAAATCGGCATCCGGAATGGATTCGGGCAGTACCCAAGGCGTGACGCCGGTCTTTGCCACGACATTCAATGCTAGATTGAGGTCCTTATAATCCGCATTTCGCAATGTCGGCGTATCGACCATTTGACATGGGACGCCAGCCTCCAAGAGCAAGCGTTTTGCTTGGTAATAAGGAGATGACACATCGTCCAGGGCGAAACCGTCTTCCGGAGTATGGACCAAGAATACGCGCTCCAGTTTTGGATTGGCGCGCCATTCAGGGTACGCGTCGATCAAGCGCCTGCACTCCTCATCGACGCGAATGCCTTGAGCGGTCGACACTTGCGCGAGTCGTAGCCGTGTTGAGAATGTCCGTTCGGATCCTTTATATTTGAATTTGCCGGTTTGGAGACGCGCAACGAGGTCTCGCATCGGCTGTTCGAAACCGGGTTCGACGACGCCAATCAAATCGACATCTTTCGGTTCGTCGCCGTAGGCACCATAAGATGTGATGCCTTCCCGAATATTCGGCGTCGACCGATGCTGGCTAAATTCCACTTCAGGTTCACGCACTGTTTGCGCAAGCAGAGCGCGTCTTCCATCCCCGTCATCGAGAAGCGCCAATGGCTTTTCATCCAAGGCGACGCAGAACTCCGCAGTTTCGAGAGGGAAGATCGTTCGCGCCAAGGTCTCCACAACAGAGCCTATCCGGCGCATGCGATCTCGGGCGGCCCCAGACTTCAACGCTAGCGCCGCCGACTTAATTGCACGCGAAAAATCAAATCCAGGCGCCGCCTCTCGAACGAGCTTGTCGAGTTGCGCGCGCTGTAACGCCGGAAACACCTTCGCCACGGTGGCGGTGAATGTCTCGTTCGTATCAAACTGTCGAATTTCGGCGAGACCGCCATCGATCGCAAGAATCCGTCCGCGTATCAAATTCTCGCCGTCCATCGCGAAGGCGCGCAAACCAACTAGCTCTTGCAGACCGAACTTGTCGATCGCATCGCTTAGTTTCAGAATTGATTGAACCTGGAGCGAAAAATCGACAGCGAGATAGGCGTTGCCGAAGAAGCTTCGGACTGAGAGCTCATAGGCAGGAAGCAGCCGAACGATTGACCGAAGACTTTCCGGCAGGGGCTCCTGCGCGCCGCGGGGATGGGCTATGATGCGCCCTTTATCAAAACGGTCGATCACCCAACCTGTCGCCTCAAGCTTATCGCGAAGCGCTGTCAGGAACAGCCTGCGGCTTTCGTGTTCCCTCGGTCGAGTGCTGGTACCATCAAAACCATGGAGCTTGTAAAGGTTTATGAATTCGTTTGAGGAGATGTCCTGGCTAGCCGCGAGACCTGTAGGCTTTGCTGTTCGTCTCTTTATATCATTTCTCAGCAACAGGATGGTTTCTGCGGGCCGATTGATAAATACAGGCGCTGGCAATCCAAGCTGCTCCATTTCATCGCGCATCCGCCGGGTTCCTTCACGGATGGCCTTGACGAAAGCAGCTCCTTTTGCGTCCTTCATTTCGCGAAGCCAATCCATCAGACGGGGATTGCGCAAGCGGCTCTCCAAGACAACTTCGGTAAGTTTGAATTCCGGAGGAATTTCGAATTGCTGTTGAAGCTTTCCTGGACTTCTAACGACGAAGGAGTCTTCATACTTCTCGCAGAATATTGGCAGTTGGATCGCGTAATCTCGGTGAGCGATTGCGTTCACAATCGCCTCGTCGATCGCGATAAACGGGTACTCTGGTTCAGAGACGAAGCCGCCATCCGCGGCGCGTACTTCGAAGCTTTTGAAGAAGCCGGTATCGGAGACAAATGTCCGCAGATCCCGAACCTGTTTTGTTAGTGGCCCGTCGAAATCTCGTTCAAATGTTGGTGTTGGCCGTTCATCTTCATCTTCGTAGGGACAATCGAACCTGAGCAATCGGACATAGGCATGGGCGAAAATCCGGCGGGGATTGCTGGTAAAGAACAGTGCTCCAGCGTTCGTCCATTCACGATGCTGCGCTTTGCCATTAAGTGCGCCGGCGTCCCGGAGGACATCGACCGGGTTAGTGTCACGGTCATATTGCTTGCTCTTGGTGAATTCTGTCAGCACCGCAGCGTCGATATCGCCTTCATCAAAATCGTCTGCGCGCATGCGCTCGAATTCAACGACCTTTCTATCGCGTTTGAGCTGTTCGAGTTCCAATCCTTTGAGTTGAACGGTTTGCGTTCCACGTCGCTGCCAAGCTGCATCGTCTTTTGCGCGCCAACAAAAAGTCCGGTCATCAGTCTCGACTTTGACGACGGCGATTTCTCGCGTGTCGCTGCCAACCTGAAGCGTATGCAGCTTACCCTGTGGGTGCGCGCCTCTGAGGTTCGAGAAATCCAGCAATGAGGTCTTTTGATCATCCGTCAGGTGGTCGACGCCGATCACTTCGCCTGTCTTAGAAACTCCAAGGACGAGTAGGCCACCGGTCGCGTTTGCGAACCCCGATATGGTGCGTTCTACATGGTCTCTCAGTGAACTGAGACCCGATTTGGAGAGAGGCGTTAAGCCATCGCTGTCACCCGCTTGTTTTCGGTCGAAATGCTGACCCTCAAATTGTCCGTCATCCGCAGCGCACAGGAATTCCTGATGCGCGTCCGGGTCGGAATAGACAGATATGAATTCGGGTGTGGCCATCGAGATTGATTACACATGCTAAAATTTCTTATTATCCAATCGATTCGGCAATTTTATCCAGAGTGCTGTGCCCCCCTTGCAGCTATCCTTTCAACCATTACTCTCGCTTGCAAACACCCCCGCATCAAATGGATGCGCGATCTTCAGAAGCTCGCTGCGCCGGTACTCCAGCGACCCACCCATCCCGTATTCCGGTCGGTTGTTCTTGTGGCCCATGAGCGCGCAGCGGAGACCATAATCCAACCCGCCTTCGAGCATGCGGTCCTCGAACGCGTGCCGAAACGAATAGATCACATGATCTGAGGTGGGCAGGAGATTGCGCTGGCGGAACGCCTTCATCAGATTGGCTGAGACCAGGGTGCTCTTGTCATAATAGTAGGGAAATCCTTCCGGACAGGCGCGCATGGCGATCTCGGCGACGCCTACGAGCGGGATTTCGCGGCGGGAGTCTTCGGTTTTCAGTTCCCGGTTCTGCTCGGGCCGGATCGCAATGTGCGGGACCTTGGCGTTCAGGCGGATATCCTCTGCACGTAGATTGACCAGCTCGCTGAGGCGGGCACCGGTTTCGATCAGGAGATAGATCAGCACACGCAGCTCTACCCGAAGCCCATCGAAAAGGCCGGGCACGAGAATGCGGGTGCGAACCCAGTCATCTGTGAAGGAGGCGCGTTTCGCTTCTGTCTTTCCCGAGAAATAGAAGTCGCGGAACGGATCTTCGAAATCGGTGATGCCGATATGCTTGAAGTATCGCTCAAGCAATGAACGCATATTGCCGATATGGCGGTTCGCCGTGTTGGGGGCGACGGGCTTTGCGTCGCCGTCCTGAGGCTGCATGCGCTCCATCCACCAGTCGCGATACTCCAGCGCTTTGTCGCGGGTGATCTCGCTGAGCGGCAGGTCCCCCATCTGTTCGATGAAGTAATTGATCGAGGTCCGCTTGGTCTTCTCCCAGGAGCGCCGCTGGGCTTCGGACTTGTTGTACTGGTCGTCGAAAGCAATGCGGCTGATGTAAAGTTCGAACGCCTCAGACACGGTGATGGTCGCGGCTGGGTCAGGCGTACCGCCGAGCAATGCCTCGCTGTCGGCGCGGCTCGGGTCACCCGACTTGCCGGCATTGGCCTCAAGCGTCCGGATGCGCGCCATGAGTTCAGCGATGGTCCTGCTCTCAGCAAGAGGTTCGGCAGGCTTGTAAGAAAAGCCATAAGCCATGGCCCGCGAGATCGCCGCCTTGTAGCGATGCTCCAGAGCCGCCCGCATGGTTGGGCCGGTGCCTTCGGGACTTGCCGCCTCGACCGCCATCGCCATCCAGTATTCGTCGTCCGCCTCGGCGAGTTGGTCGCGGCGAAGGCGGGCGATTTCGAGGGATTCTGTCTTCAGGGAGACCTTGGCAAAACGGCGTTCATCGATGTGAGAGAACTGGGTCGGAACGCGACGCTGATAGTACCAGCGTTTGCCGCGCTGGAGCAAAAATCTGTCGGGATCGGACGCCATAGCCATGGCCCCTTGTATCCCACTTTGTATCCAATTTGTATCCCAATTTTGACGAAGAAGGCGGGATATGCGCCATTTCCAAACCTAAATCCTTGATTTTTAAGGGAAATAAATTTGAGAAATGGCGCGAGTGACGGGGCTCGAACCCGCGACCTCCGGCGTGACAGGCCGGCACTCTAACCAGCTGAGCTACACCCGCGCATTTTCCGGGCCGCGTTGCGGCGAGCCGCCTCTTTATGCGCGGGCGAAGAGTGGGTCAAGCGGGGAACTTCATGCGGAATCAGCTATTTCGTTTTTTCAACAGCCATTCCTCCGACATAATGCCCATGTAGTATGTCGAGACACACTTCAAGGCAGCAGAAATGAAGCGCACAATCCTTATTCTGGCCGGTATTTTCGGCCTCCTCCTCGTTGCAGCCCTGACTGTTCCGTTTTTCGTGCCGAAGGCGGTCTACAAGGCCCAGATCGAAAAGGCTGCGACCGGTGCCCTGAACCGGGATGTGTCGCTGACCGGCGATGTCACCGTATCGGTCTTTCCCCGAATCTCCGCCAGCGTGGGCGGCGTGACTGTGGCGAACCCGGAAGGCTTCTCGGCGCCCAACATGATCGAAGCCGGCGAGCTGCGCGGCTCCGTGAAGTGGATGCCGCTGCTCTCCCGCCGAGTGGAAGTGCAGGAGCTCTCATTCGTCGACGCGAACGTCCAGCTGGAGAAGCTGGCCGACGGGCGAACCAATTGGGACTTCGGCACAAATTCCACAGAAGAAGCTGCTCCGTCCGGTGACGACGGCGGTGTCAGCGCGAGCATTGGCAAGGCGAGCCTGAAGAACGCCTCGCTGACCTATACCGACCGGGCTGCCGGCACCGAATATGCCCTGAAGGACCTGAACCTCGATGCTTCCATGCAGGGCTTCGACAAGCCGCTGAAAGCAAAGGCCGACGGCATTTTCCAGGACCAGGCCTTCGACATCGATCTGACCATCGACACGCCGGAGCAGCTGCAGTCCGGCACCCCGGCCACCATAGGTGCCAAATTCGATTCCAAGCTCGCAATCGGGATGTTCGACGGATCCGTCACGCTGGGCGATGCTCCTGCCCTGAACGGCGCCTTCAGCCTGAACGCGCCGAGCCTGGCTGAGGTCGCGAAGTTCGCCTCCGTGGAACTGCCAGTAAACATCGCCCCCCTCGGCGCCGGGAACATGAAGGGCAGCGTCTCCGGCCCGTTCGACGCGCTGAAAATCAATTTCGATGATCTCGACCTGAAAAGCGACCTGCTGGACCTTGGCTTCACGGGTACCATCGCGCTGGAGGACAGCCCGGCCGTGGACGGCCAGCTTCAGGCCACCGCTTCGAACACGGGCGAACTGCTGAAGCAGATGGGGATCGAGGTTCCAGCCGAAGACGCGCTGGAAAAGGTCAACATTGCCGGCAAGGTCACCGGCCCGGCCGATGCCCTGTCGCTGAAAGGACTCGACATCACGCATTCCGGTGCCCTGCTGAACGCCTCCTACAAGGGTGATGCGTCGCTCGCGGGTGACGGCAGCCTCAACGGCACACTCGACGCCTCCAGCGATGAACTCCGCGCACTCCTGAAAGCGGCGGATGTGGACATGCCGGAAGGCGACACGCTGAAATCCTTCTCGACTGCGGGAGCAGTTTCGGGATCGTTCAAGAAACTTGCTATCTCCAACCTCCATTTCGCGCTCGACGAAATCCGCGCCACCGGCACGGCCGGGCTGGACCTGTCGGGCACCAAGCCGCACCTGTCGGGCGACCTCGACATGGGCGAGCTGGACCTGTCACCCTTCCTCGCGGCGGAAGACCAGGAGAAGAAACCGCAACAGCCAATGGAAGGCTGGAGCAAGGAGCCGCTGGACCTTGCCGGCCTGAAAGCCGTCGATGCGGACCTGAAGATCAAGACGACCACGCTGACGCTCGGCAATGTTGTCCTGACGGATGCGACGGTGAACGCCGTCCTTCGGAACGGGAGACTGAACGCAGACCTCCCCACCTTCAATGCCTTCGGCGGCAGCTGGGGCGGCAAGATGAGCCTCGATGCCTCCGCAGCGAAACCTGCCATCGCCCTGGACATGACGGGCGACAGCGTTGGTGTTTCTTCCCTGCTGGGCACGCTCGCCGGGTTCGACAAGCTGACGGGTACCGGCACGTTCGCCGTCTCGGCCACATCCACCGGCACTTCGATCGACGAGATCATGAAGGGCTTGAATGGTGAGCTCAGCACCAAGCTGAACGAAGGCGCCATCAAGGGCCTGAACGTGGCGCAGCTGGTCCGCAGCAAGGACTCTCTGTTGCAGGCGCTCTCTTCCGGCCAGCTGCAGAGCCTCGATTTCGCGTCCGCCCTTTCACCGGAAGCGGAGACGGACTTCTCCAGCTTCGACACGGTCCTGTCGGTCAAGAATGGCGTGGCGAATGTCGATCTGATGAAACTCCTCAGCCCCGTGCTGGGCATTGATGGCACCGGCAACATCAATCTCGGCGGACAGACGCTGGACCTGCGCCTCGCAACCAGCATCGACAAGAAAGGCGAGGGCTCCGGCAGCGTCGTTCAGCTGAACGGCATCCCAGTACCGATCCGATTGTCCGGCAGCTGGACCAAGCCGAAAGTGACCCCTGACCTGTCGGGCGTGACTAACCAATTGAAACAGGACCTGACCGGCCAGCTTCTGGAAGGCCTCACCGGAAAGTCGGGCAGCAGCGGCGTCAAACCGCTGGCGGACATTCTTGGTGCATCGAGCGGTTCCAGCCAGCCTGCAGCGGCGCCCACCGATCAGGACGCGGCACCGCCGGCCGAACAGGAAAGCCCTGAAGACCTGGCAGAAAAAGCCGCCAAGGAAGCCATCGGCAATCTTCTGTTCGGGAAGAAGAAGACCGAAGACAAGCCGGACGAATAATCAGGAAACCTTCGCGGCGCGGGCGGGTGTTTCGTCCGGCTCCACGATGCGAAGCTTCGGCCGGGGCGCAGGTGTTGAGTCTGCGTCCGGCACCTCTTTCAGCTCGATCAGGTGACTCAGCTTGTCCAGCGGCTGGGCCCGGCTGACGAAGAAGCCCTGAAGATTGTCGCAGCCATTCTCGCGCAGGAAGTCCGACTGGAACCCCGTCTCGACGCCTTCGGCTGTACAGCTCATGCCCAGCGAGCGGGCAAGCTCCAGCGTCGCAATTGCGATGGCGCGGTTGTCAGCGCGGCTCTCCAGATCAGACACGAAGCTCTTGTCGATCTTGATCTTGTCGAACGGGAAGCTGCGCAGATAGCTCAGCGATGAGAATCCTGTGCCGAAATCATCAAGCGCGATTCGTACACCGATCGACTTGATCTGGTGCAGGCGCTGGAGTGTGAACTCGGTGTCCGACATCAGCACGCTTTCGGTGATTTCCAGCTCCAGACGCTCCGGCGCGATATTGTTCGCCGCGATGGCCTGCATGATCGTCGGCACAAGGCTCTGCGAATGGATCTGAAGCGGCGAGATATTCACCGAGATACCTATATGGTCCGGCAAGCGGCGAGCCTCGGCCATGGCCGCGCGGATGACCCAGTCGCCGATCCGCGTGATGAGACCGATGTCTTCCGCATGTTCAATGAACTCTCCGGGATAGACGAGGCCGCGTTTCGGGTGCTCCCAGCGAAGCAGGGTCTCGAAACCGGTGACGTCCATGGTTGCGGCATCGACAACCGGCTGGAAGAAAACGCGCAGTTCATGATTGTCCAGCGCCCGGTGAAGGTCCGTCTCGATCTGCTGGCGCGCCCGGGCCCGCTCATCGAGCTCCTCGGTGAACATGCACCAATTGCCCTTGCCCAGTTTCTTGGCCTGATAAAGCGCAAGGTCGGCATGCTTCAGCAGGACCCGAACATCCTGGGTGAAGCTATCGAACAGGCGCACACCGATTGACGCCGAACAGTTCGCCGTGGACCCCCAGATGTCGTAAGGCTCGGACAGGAGCTCCACCAAATGGTCGAGGAAGTCTTCAAGCTTCTCCCGATCCGGGCGTTCGATGATGAGGGCAAACTCATCGCCGCTGATCCGGGACACAACATCCTCGTCATTGCAGGCGCCGGTCAGGCGGCCCGAAACCTGACGCAGCAACTCATCCCCCGCCGGGTGGCCGAGCGTGTCGTTGACCCATTTGAAATTGTCGAGATCCAGCCAGACCAGCGCACGGTTGGTCTTCGGATGCACAGCAAGGCGGGCCGCTTTCTCCAGATGCTCCTGCATCGTGATACGGTTGGGCAGGCCTGTCAGGCCATCATAGTGCGCCATGTAGGCAATGCGGTCTTCGATCTCTTTCGACTGGGTGATGTCGGTCGCAACACCGCGGAAACCGCGGAATTTGCCGGCCTCGAAAATCGGTTTACCGGTGACAGACCACCAGCGCTCATGACCGCCTTCCGGTGTCTTCACCTGAAGCGCCAGATCGCGGAAACCCTGACGGCGCATCAAGCTGGTTTTCAACACATGGTGCGCTTCATCCGGCACGAAAAGGTCCAGCAAGGGTTCGCCCTTGCGCATGACGCTGTCGGCTTCCTTCGCCCCCTCAAAGACGAGCGGGATGTCCTGCAGGTCTCCGTCGATATTGGTCTGCCACAACCAGTCTGACGTGCTCTCTTCGAAATCGCGCAGCAACAGGCCAATCAGCTGGGACTGCTCCTTCACGGCGCATTCGCTAAGATGTTGCTCGACAAACTGTTTGTAGGACCAGCTCACCGCCAGGACGAGCGCAACAACATACGCAAGCGTAAGCACCGCAATGAACTGGTAGGTCTGGTCGTTCTGAAACTGCATGGCGGCGACGACGCCCGCACCGACCGGCAGCAGGAACGAAATGGCCGCCGCGGGTGTCCGCGCCATCAGGAAGGTGCCGGCGAACATCATGCCGGCCATGATCACACCGAGGATCATCTGTCCCTGCGGGGCCGCGGCATGCATCACGATGAAGGGCACAACGCCCCACAGCATACCGTTCAGCAATGCGCCCCGCGTGAAATTGTCGAGCGCGGTTTGCGAGCGCCCATCCATCGGATCCATGTTGCGGGGGTTGAAGAACTGCGTCCCAACCGAAACGGTGCTCGATACCAGAATGGCTGCGCCCCAGATGTACAGAAAATCGCTGGAGGCCGTCCCAAGGAAGCAGAACATCACAATGCCGGCATTCAGCAGGTTCGCCAGGATCATCACGAACGTGATCCGGCGCACCATATCCAGCTGCCGTACACGCAGGCTGCCTGCATGCTTTTCAGGAACAGCAATGCTCTTCAAAAATCCGGTCAACGCATGATCCCCATCACATGATCCGGCTGGCCGGATGTCGCCCGAATCCCCATCCCACCGGGAGACCTCGGGTGGAATCATTTCTACAAAATACGAGTGAACGGGGAGGAAGCCGGATCGATGAAATTTAATCTATCTGCGCTCTCCAGCGCCAGTTTCGCTATCCTTCATCGCGCCAGTAAGGCGTATCGAGAACATAGTCGATATCCTGGCCGCGTGCTGAAAACGACAGTTTCAGCCATCGCCCGGCATCATCATACCAGAGCGTCACGTCGATATCGGAATCGAGAAGAAATTTATTCGCTTCGACCGTCTCACCCGCGATTTCCAGCATTTCACGTCCTTCAGGACGGACTGAAACATCGATCAGCTGGCCGTTTTCGGACGACAGCAGCACGCTTGCCTGCGTCTGGGCGATGTTCCAGTGGCTCGCCGGAACGATGCCGGCGGGCGCCGTTCCATCAAAACCCGTGCCGTCTACGTCGATGCCATCGCCGTCCGCCTGCGCCGTCACGGAGCCTTCCTTGCCGTCCTTGTAGACCTCGCCCTCCAGGCCGATGAGACGGCCATCCTGCCACCGCTCGGTGGCCTGCAGATCATAGCGGTAGAGCGGGATCGGGCCGAAGCCCGCACGCAGCTTCACATTCGTATATGCTTCGATAGTCCCGTCGGGCAGAACGTCGAACCGGACCTCATGTGTGCCGAACGGCTTCCCCTGCCGCCGGACATCAAACCGGATGATATCTCCATCCCCCGGCGTCCAGACAAAGCCGTTCTCAGCCGGCACATTGTCCGCTGCCGCCGGCCCTGCCGCAGTCAGGCCCAGACCAAAGGCTATCGCCAGGATTCCACCAGTAAAGGTTCGCATATCCTGTTTACGCAACAGGTCAGATGATGGATCAGTTTAGGGGAAGCCCGGCCTGCGACGGTTGTCCTGCCACGCCGGGCACCCTAGCTTCCGGGCTCACCCCGGAAACCGACCTGGATACCGCACGCATGCAAACCTACCGATCCGTTATCGAGCTTATCGGAAACACACCGCTCCTCCGCCTGAACAAGGTCTCTGACGAAACAGGCTGCGAGATCCTTGGCAAATGTGAATTCCTGAACCCTGGCCAGTCGGTGAAGGACCGTCCGGCGCTTGGCATCGTCCGCGACGCCGAAGCCGCCGGAGACCTGAAACCCGGTGGCACCATCGTGGAAGGCACGGCAGGCAATACCGGAATCGGCCTGGCCCTCGTCGGTGCAGCCCTCGGCTACCGTGTGGTGATCGTGATGCCGCGCACGCAAAGCCAGGAAAAGAAGGACGCCATTCGCCTGCTCGGCGCTGAGCTGATCGAAGTGGACGCGGTGCCCTACGCAAATCCGAACAACTATCAGCACTATTCCCGCCGTCTGGCGGAAGACCTCGCCAAGAGCGAGCCCAACGGGGCGATCTGGGCCAACCAGTTCGACAATGTCTCGAACCGCAAAGCCCACTATGAAACAACGGGCCAGGAGATCTGGACCCAGACCGACGGCAAACTCGATGCATTCATCTGTGCCGTGGGCTCTGGCGGCACGCTGGGCGGCATTTCGATGGCCCTCAAGGAAAAGCGCGAGTCAGTCCAGATCGGTCTCGCCGATCCCGGCGGCGCGGCGATGTACGAGTATTTTACCAATGGCGTCCTGAAGTCCGAAGGCACCTCGATCACCGAGGGCATCGGACAGGGCCGGATCACCGCCAACCTGGAAGACATCGTGGTGGACCGCGCCTATCGCTGCACGGATACCGAAGCGCTGAACGTGCTGTTCGACCTCGTCCAGCATGAGGGGCTCTGCCTTGGCGGGTCTTCGGGCATCAACATTGCCGGCGCAGTAAAAATGGCGAAGGATCTTGGCCCCGGCCACACGATCGTTACGATACTCTGCGACTACGGCAATCGCTATCAGTCGAAACTATTCAATCCGGAATTCCTGCGGTCGAAAGATTTGCCGGTTCCGCCATGGATCAAAGGGTAAGGAATGGAAACGGGCGACCCTCTCGTCACTGCAAGCTGGCTGAAACAGAATATCTCGGCGCCCGACATTCGCGTCGTTGACGCAACTTACTACGCCCCTTTCCTCAAGGCAGAGAAAACCGGCCGCGAAGACTGGGCCGAAGCCCATATTCCTGGCGCCGTCCATTTCGATATCGATGCCATCAAGGCCGGCGGAACCGACCTGCCGCACATGCTGCCCGATCCGATCATGTTCTCGTCCCGTGTTCGCAAGCTGGGCATCGGCGACGGCAATCGCGTGATCGTTTATGACAACAACAATTACTGCGCTGCCGCGCGTGTCTGGTGGATGCTGCGCGTCATGGGGCACAATGATGTGAAAGTGCTGGATGGCGGCCTGGCAGCATGGAAAGCCGAAGGTGGCGAGCTGGAAGACATGCCGCCGGTGGCCGTGGAACGCCACTTCACCGCCCGCGTCCGCAGCGATCTGGTCAAAGACGCCGAGCAGGTGGCTGCTGCTTCTGAAACGGGCTCCCACGCGATTGTCGACGCGCGGGCCGTCGGCCGGTTTACCGCTGAGGCGCCAGAGCCGCGCGAAGGCCTCCCTTCCGGACACATTCCGGGCAGCACATGCGTGCCATCCAGCAATCTGATCAATCCGGACGGTACGTTCAAATCGGTCAGCGAACTGCAAGGCTTGCTGTCGAACCATAAGGCACCAACCATCACGACATGCGGTTCCGGCGTGACCGCCGCCATCCTCGCGCTCGGCTATGCCCGGCTCGGCAACTGGGACGTGGCGGTTTACGACGGATCCTGGACCGAGTGGGCGTCCGACCCGTCCCGCCCGGTGGCAACAGGCGCGGCATGAAACGGCCGGAAACGCGGATCATCCACACGCGCGGCGAGCGGCTTGGCAGCGTCACCGTGAACCCGCCCGTGGAGCGCGCCTCCACGGTCCTGTTCAAAACGGAAAAGGCGCTCTACGAGACAAAGCCCGGTTACGGCCGGATGGGTCTTGGCGTTCATCGCGAACTGGAAGCAGCGCTCTCTGAACTGGAAGGCGGCAGCCATGTACGCCTCACCGCGAACGGCCTGCAGGCCTGCGCCCTCGCCATCGCCTCCTGCGTGGAGACCGGCGGACACATCCTGTTCCCAGATAGCGCCTACGGCCCGACCGCACGTTTCTGCGAACGGCGTCTGAAATATATGGGCGTCTCCGCCACGCGGTACGATCCGCGGATCGGGACGGGGATTGCCGACATGATCCGTCCGGAGACGCAGGCGATCTTTATCGAATCGCCCGGTTCCCTGACCTTTGAAGTTACCGATATTCCGGAGATCACCGCGGTGGCGCGCGAACGTGGCGTAACCACAATCGCCGACAACACGTGGGGCGCTGGCTATTTCCTGAAGCCGCTGGACCTCGGCGCCGACATCGTCGTGCAGGCGATGACCAAATACATTGTGGGCCACGCAGATGGCTTCGGCGGCGCCGTGATCACATCGGACAGCCGGCTTTACAATCGCATTGCCATGGCGTCCGAGGATTTTGGCATCAGCCTCAGCGCAGATGAGGCCTATGTCTGCCTGCGCGGCATGCGCACCCTGCACACACGCCTCAGGGCGCATGAGGCGGGCGCACTGGAACTCGCAAACTGGCTGGCAGACCGGCCGGAAGTGTCCGACGTGCTGCACCCGGCCCTGCCCTCCAGCCCGGACCACGCCTTGTGGAAACGGGACTTCACAGGCTCCAGCGGCCTGTTCGGCGTCGTGCTGGATGCCATCCCCGAAGGCGGAATGGACCGTTTTCTGGGCGCTTTGCACTTGTTTGGCATGGGTTTTTCTTGGGGTGGCTATGAAAGCCTGCTCATTCCGTGTGACCACCAGCTGACCCGTTCCAAGGACAGCTGGACCGCATCCCGAGCCGGCCCGCTGCTTCGTATCCATGTCGGCCTGGAGGCCGTCTCAGACCTCAAGGCGGAGCTCGACTCCGCTTTCGCCGCCATGAAAGGCCCTGCATGACGCTCTCCCACCGGACGATCGGCCTCATCCTCGGGATTGTTCTTCCGGCGCTCATGCTCATCTTGGGACCGCCTGCCGGTTTGTCCTGGCCTGCCTGGCTGACAGGCTGTCTGTTGGTCCTGATGGCAACCTGGTGGGCCACCGAGGCGATCCCGATCCCGGCGACCTCTTTGCTCCCGCTGATCGTCCTGCCCTTTGGCGCAGCGATCATCGGTCATGGCGAACATGCCGACGCGATCGGCGTAGCGGCGCTGTCGCCCCGAGCGATCAGCAGCAGCTACATGGATCCGATCGTTCTCCTCCTGCTGGGCGGCTTCGTGATCGCGCTGGGGGTTGAGCGCTGGCACCTGCACAAGCGGATCGCCCTCAACATCGTCGACCGCGTCGGCACATCGCCCAAGGCGCTGATCTTCGGCTTCATGCTGGCGACCGCCGTTCTGTCCATGTGGATTTCCAACACAGCGACCTCGCTGATGATGGTGCCGATTGCGATTTCGGCGGCGGCCGCCCTGCAGGACAAGGAAGGCAAGTTTACCACCGCCATCCTGCTCGGTGTCTGTTATTCCGCTTCCATTGGCGGCGTGGCCACCCCCATCGGAACGCCGACCAATCTGATCGCCTTGAAATGGCTTCAGGAAGAGACCGGCGAAGGCATCGGCTTTGGCCAATGGATGACGTTCGGCATCCCCACCGCAGCGCTGCTGGTGCCGGCCGCCTGGTGGGCGGTCACGCGCGGGCTGCCGAAATACAAGCACGGGGAATCGATGGCCGCCTCCGTGCACCAAGACCTGCTCGAACTCGGCCCGATCAAAACGCCTGAGCAGCGGATCGCCATCGTGTTCGGAATCATCGCCTCGATGTGGGTGCTGCGTCTGCCAGTGACCAAGCTGCTTACCTCCATGGGCTATCCCCTGCTGGAAGCCTATGGCGGGCAGACGGACATGATGATCGCCCTGTTCGGCGCCGTGCTCGTCTTCCTCGTGCCCGCAGGTGGCGAGGAACGCCGCGCGCTGATGACCTGGGAAGAAGCGGTCAAACTGCCCTGGGGCGTGATCATCCTGTTTGGCGGGGGCATCTCGCTTGGCAAGGCGATGCACGCGACCGGACTGTCGGACTGGATCGGCACGCAGATGCAGATGCTGAGTATCTTCCCGCCGCTCATGATTGTGGCGATCATGGTGCTGCTGGTGATCTTCCTGACGGAAGTGACATCGAACGTCGCGACCATGACGACCCTGTCGCCGATCATCGGATCACTTGCCGTGGCCGTCGGCGCCGCGCCACAATCCCTGTTCGCGCCTGCCGCTGTTGCGGCCAGCTGTGCCTTCATGCTGCCAGTCGCGACGGCGCCAAACGCTGTGATTTACGCAACCGGCAGAGTGCCGATCAGCGAAATGATCAAGCAGGGTTTCCGCATCAATCTGATGGGCGTCGTGATCATCACGATCGTTGGCTTCTGGATTGCGCCCGCTGTGCTCTAGTCGTGATGTCCATGCCGCGGCGGGGCTTCATCCAGTGACGGTTCCCGCAGCCAGCAGTCGCAGCCGCCATCATACTGATAGGCCTCGCCGTAACCATTGACCCGCACAGGCGGCGTTACCGGCACGTAGGCAACCGGGGCGACATCATAGGAATCGCCATACCGGTCTGCGAACCCGTCTCCGGTGTCGTCGCAGACCAGGTAACCGTCGATATTGTAATCGCAGCCATAGCTGGGCACGGATGTCAGCGTGACGGACATCTCCTCAGAAGCCTCGGCCATCGCGTCAGCGAACATAGCCATGTCTTCGCTTGTGCAGCCGCCAAGCAGCATTAATCCGGTTCCGGCCAGGACCGCCCCGGCCAGTTTCAGCCGCCTTGAATGCGTCATGTCACCCCTCCAGCCAATTCACCAGCAATAACAAAGCAGTGTAATTGAATGAGGGATGAACAGCAAATCGATCAAGCGGGCGGCGGACTACATTCAACGACGAGTTTACCGAGGTTCTTGCCTTCGAAGAGCCGTGACAGGCTGGACGGGGCATTCTCGAACCCTTTGACCACATCCGTCTCGAACTTCAGTTTCCCTTCCATCAGCCACTGGGCCATTTGCTGGATGCCTTCCGGGAAGCGCGGGAAGTAGTCGATCACGATGAAGCCCTTCATGAGCGTCCGCCGCATCAGAAGATTCGAGAAATTGTACGGCCCCGGTACAGGGCCGGTCGCATTGTAAGTGCTGATCAGGCCGCAGAGTGGCATGCGGGAGAAGTCATTCAGGCGCGCGATCACCTCATCCATAATCTGCCCACCGACATTCTCGAAATTGATGTCGACACCGTCCGGGCAATGCTTGTCCAACGCGGCACCGACATCTTCGGTCTTGTAATTGATGGCCGCATCGAAGCCGGCCGTTTCCGTTAGCCATTTGCACTTGTCGTCGCTGCCCGCGATGCCGACGGCGCGGCAGCCCTGGATCTTCGCGATTTGCCCCACCATCGAGCCAACGGCACCCGCCGCAGCGGAGACCACAACGGTCTCGCCCGCTTTCGGCTTGCCGATATCCATTAGGCCGAAATAGGCCGTCATGCCGGTCGCGCCGAGCGGTCCCATATAAGCCGTCAGCGGTACGCCGGGCAGGATGGGCAGCTTGGCGAGGCCTTCACCCTGCAGCGTCGGATACATCGTCCATGTGCCGAGGCCGGTGTTCACGACATCGCCCTGCTGGAAGCCGTCATGCTTGCTTTCCACGACGACGGCGAGGCCGCCGCCCCGCATGGCATCGCCGATTCCGACGGGTGGCAGGTAAGCGTCGACATCGCTCATCCAGATGCGATTGGTCGGGTCCAGCGAGAGGTAGACCGTCTTCGCCCGGATCTCGCCGTCCTTCAGGGGCTCAAGCGGCGTCTCGACGAGTTCGAGATCGCCTTCCTTGATATCGCCCACCGGCCGCTGGCGCAGCACCCATGTCTGGTTCATCTCGCTCATGTGCTTCTCCCTTTTGCCGGGAGGCTAGAGCCTTCTGCCATCAGCGCAAGACTTCCCGGCGCGACAACCAGCGGGCGTACAGGGCGAGTATCAATGCGATCGCCAGAATGACGAGGCTCATGACCGCCATGCCTTCCACGGTGGGGGCATCCTTGTCGAGGTAACTCCGCCCCATGCTGACCAAGGCGCCCAGGAACGAAGCGGCGAACAGCGGATAGGCCAACTTGAGACGCAGCAGCAGCGCAAGACTGCCCAGCAAGCCACCGAACACCCCTATCGCCCAGATGATCCAGGTCCAGGTTGGCATGTTCAGCCAATAGTCCCTGAGTTCCTGCGGATATGGCTCAAGATAGGCGGCATTGTTGGTCGCCGTCATGGTAAAATCGTAACAGCCAAATGCGTTCCACAGCAGGCTGATCCCGCCCACGGCCCAAAGGTGCCATGGCGTTTTGATTGTCGTATCGCTCATGATTTGCCCTCCCCGACGTTCATTGCGGCAAAGCTTACCTTGGGTCATTTAATCCACAAGCAGAATCGTCCCCCGGATTACGGGCGGGTGACGCGCCCTTCTCTGGCGGCTAAACCAACGGGAACGAAGGATTCTCGCTTATGGCCACCGCCCCCGTCACCAAGGACAGCCACCTCTACCTGGTCGATGCCAGCGCCTACATTTTCCGGGCGTTCCACGCATTGCCACCGCTGACACGCTCGTCAGATGGCCTGCCCATCGGTGCAGTCAGCGGATTTTGCAACATGCTGTTCAAGCTGCTGGAAGACCTGAAGGGCGATGAGCGGCCGACGCACTTCGCCTGCATTTTCGACGCCTCGGCGCACACATTCCGGAACGAACTGTACGACCAGTACAAGGCAAACCGTGACGAGCCTCCGGAAGAGCTGCGCCCGCAATTCCCGCTGGTGCGCCGCGCCGCCGAAGCCTTCGCCGCCCATGCCATCGAGATGGATGGCTTCGAGGCCGACGATTTGATTGCGACCTATGCCCGCCAGGCCGAGGCGAAAGGCGCGCGCGTCACCATCGTCTCCTCCGACAAGGATCTGATGCAGCTCGTCACCGACAAGATCGTCATGCTCGACACGATGAAGAACAAGACGATGGGCCGGGACGAAGTGTTCGAGAAGTTCGGCGTCGGCCCGGATAAAGTGGTCGATGTCCAGTCGCTGGCCGGCGACAGCGTGGACAATGTGCCGGGCGCCCCCGGCATCGGCGTGAAAACGGCGGCGACGCTGCTCAGCGAGTATGGCGATCTCGACACGCTGCTCGCCCGCGCCGAGGAGATCAAGCAACCGAAACGCCGCGAAACGCTGATCAATTTCGCTGACCAGATCCGGCTCTCGCGAGACCTCGTCACCCTGAAGGATGACGTGCCGCTGGAGGTGAAGCTGGAAGATCTCGCCGTTCAGGATCCGGAACCGGAAACACTGCTCGGCTTCCTGGAGGAAATGGAATTCAAGACCATCACCCGCCGTGTGCGCGAGATGATGGAAAAGGAAGGCGCGCTGGAAGCTGCTACGCCTGCAGAAGATCCGATCGACCGGACCAAATATGCCTGCGTCCGTGACTTCAAGGACCTCGAAGACTGGGTCGCCCGCGCAACGAAGCAGGGCTATGTCGCCGTCGACACGGAAACTGACAGCCTCGACTCTGTCACGGCGAACCTTGTCGGCGTGTCGCTAGCGCTCGCTCCGAACGAAGCCTGCTACATCCCGCTGGCGCATATCGATCCCAACGATGCAAGCGATGGCGACATGTTCGGTGCGGACCCGCCGCGGCAGATCCGGATGAAGGATGCCATCAAGGCGCTGAAGCCGATGTTGGAAAACGACGCTATCCTGAAGATCGGCCAGAACATCAAGTATGACCTGAACATCTTCGCCCAGCACGGCATCCAGGTCGCGCCGATCGACGATACGATGCTGCTGTCCTATGTGCTGAATGCCGGCAAGCACAGCCACGGCATGGATATGTTGTCGGAGAAATATCTCGGCCACACGCCGCTCTCCTACAAGGACGTGGCCGGCACCGGAAAATCCCAGGTCACCTTCGACCGTGTCGCGCTGGACAAGGCCACCGAATACGCCGCTGAAGACGCCGACGTCACGCTACGCCTGTGGCAGACATTCAAGCCACTTCTGCACACGGAGAAAGTCACCACGGTCTACGAGACCGAGGAACGCCCGCTGGTGCCGGTGCTTGCCGCCATGGAGCGCGAGGGCATCAAGGTCGACCGGGACAAACTCTCGCGCTTGTCCGCCGACTTCTCCCAACGCATGGCCGCGCTGGAAGCCGAAGCCTACGAGCAGGCCGGCGAGCAGTTCAATATTGGCAGCCCCAAACAGCTTGGCGAAATCCTGTTTGACAAGATGGGCATCGAAGGCGGCAAGAAAACGAAGACCGGCGCCTGGGTGACCGACGCGGACGTGCTCGAAGGCCTCGCTGCTGAAGGCCATGACCTGCCCCGCACCATCGTCGATTGGCGGACCCTCTCGAAGCTGCGATCGACCTATACCGAGGCCCTGCAGGCCGCGATCAACAAGGAAACCGGCCGGGTCCATACCAGCTTTTCCATGGCGGTGGCGCAGACCGGGCGCCTCTCCTCATCCGATCCGAACCTTCAGAACATCCCGGTGCGGACAGAAGAAGGCCGCAAGATCCGCGAAGCCTTCATTGCCGATGAAGGCAACGTGCTCGTCAGCGCGGACTACAGCCAGATCGAGCTGCGCGTACTGGCCCACATGGCCGACATCGATGCCCTGAAAACCGCCTTCAAGGAAGGTCTCGACATTCACGCCATGACGGCGAGCGAAATGTTCGGCGTGCCCATCGAAGACATGGATCCGATGGTGCGCCGCCAGGCCAAAGCGATCAATTTCGGCATCATCTACGGCATTTCCGGCTTCGGTCTCGCCCGCCAGTTGGGCATCCCGCAATCGGAAGCCTCGGAATACATCAAGACCTATTTCAAACGCTTCCCCGGCATCCGCGCCTATATGGACGAAACCAAGGCCTTTGCGAAGGAGCACGGCTACGTTCAGACGGCCTTCGGCCGGAAAGTGCACCTCGCCGGGATCAAGTCGAAAGGCCCACAAAAGGCATTCGCCGAGCGTCAGGCCATCAATGCGCCGATCCAGGGGTCTGCCGCCGACATCATCAAGCGCGCCATGATCCGGATGCCGGAAGCGCTGGCCAAGGCAAAGCTGAAAGCCCGCATGCTGCTGCAGGTGCACGACGAACTCGTCTTCGAGTGTCCTGAGAAGGAAGCCGAAAAACTGATCAAGGTCGCCAAAGAGACCATGCAGTCGGCCGCCAGCCCCGCCATGGACCTGTCAGTTCCGCTGGAAGTGGACGCCCGCGCCGCCGCAAACTGGGCCGATGCCCACTAGGCTGTCTGGTTCTGAAGCGAGGTTGCTGCGCTGAAAGGCATACTAATTTTCAATGTTGCCAGACGCAGTTGTCACATTTGCGTGAGCGATTCGGCCTGCTAGCTATGTTGCATTGCGTAACGCAGACCGAGGCAGGCTCATGCCATTTTCTACCGCCGTCGCCAGCTGTCCCTTCAAAATCGGCCACACGCCCCTGACCGCCTACCAGGTCAAAATTGGCAATCTGACCCATGAATTGCTGGTGAAAGAGGAGCGCTGCAACGAGTTCGGCTCGGTCAAGGACCGCGTAGCGTGGTACATCCTGTCGAGAACGATCGAGAAGATCGGCCCGGTCAAATCCGTGGTGGATGCTTCCTCCGGCAATTACGGCAATGCGCTGGCCTGTATCTGCCAGCGGCTGGGCATAGATGCAACCATCGTGTCGTCCGCATCGATCAGTGCGCATAATGCCGCCCAGATCGAAGGCGCTGGCGCCAAATTGGTGATTGCCGAACCGAGGCCCGGCGAAACCTCCAATGCCGCCCGCATGCGCGTGGCCGGTGAGATTGCTGAGCAGGAAGGCTCGGTTTTCCTCGACCAGTATTCAAATCCGCTTAACCCGGCCTCGCACCAGAACTGGACGGCGCCGGAACTGTTTGCGGACGGGCCATTCGACGCGGTATTCATGACCTCGTCTTCTGGCGGCACGTCGCGCGGCTTTGCCGACTATCTGAAAGCCCATCCGGGCCAGACACAGCTTTGCCTCGTGGAACCGGAAAGCTCCTGCGCCTTCCTCGATGCTCCGTCGGGCTGCACAGACAAGCTGAAGATCCCCGCCTTCGGCAGCCAGCGGCGCTCCTCCTTTGCGGGCATGAAACCCGATCCCGGCATGATCCGGATGGACGAGGCTGCAACCATTGCGGCCTTCAACCTGCTGCACGAGCACGAGCTCTCCAAGGTTGGCCTGTCCAGCACCGGTGTCATTCTCGGTGCACTGGACTGGCTCGCCAGGCAGGACAAACCGGCCCGCGTGGCCTGTATCTGCGCCGACGGGGACGAGCGGTACCTGAACGAGATCCAGTCCCGCTACATTCCCACCGTGGGTGCGGACGCCTATCAGGCCGCTCATGCGCGGCTCGCGCCAGTGATTGCCGGAATACGCTGCCTCGGCCCGGTACAGCCTGCGGCCAGGGCCGCCGCGCAGTAGCCCTGCCAGCAGACCCGGCAACAGATGGGGGCTGGCCGTTCCCCCTTCGTCATGATTGATAATCGCCCGCCCGGCAGGTAATCCCCTGCCGAACACCGTAAAAGAGGCACAAAGTGGCAATTCTCTACCGTTCCCGCACTTCCACCCATGGCCGCAACATGGCCGGCGCCCGCGGCCTTTGGCGCGCGACAGGCATGAAGGACAGCGATTTCGGAAAGCCGATTATCGCGGTGGTGAACTCCTTTACCCAGTTCGTGCCCGGCCACGTGCACCTGAAAGACCTCGGCCAGATGGTCGCCAGCGAGATCGTCGCGGCGGGCGGCGTGGCCAAGGAATTCAACACGATCGCGGTCGATGACGGCATCGCGATGGGCCATGACGGCATGCTGTATTCCCTGCCGAGCCGCGAAGTGATCGCCGACAGTGTCGAGTACATGGTAAACGCCCACTGTGCCGATGCGATGGTCTGCATCTCCAATTGCGACAAGATCACGCCCGGCATGATGATGGCGGCGCTGCGCCTCGATATTCCGGTCGTCTTCATTTCCGGCGGCCCGATGGAGGCCGGCAAGGTCAATATCGACGGCGAACTGCGCGCGGTCGACCTGATCGACGCCATGATCGAAGCGGCGAACCCCGACCGGACCGACGAAGAAGTCGCCGAGTTCGAACAGAATGCCTGCCCGACCTGCGGCTCCTGCTCCGGCATGTTCACCGCAAACTCCATGAACTGCCTCGCCGAAGCCCTAGGCCTCGGCCTGCCGGGCAATGGCTCGACGCTAGCCACCCACGCCGACCGGGAGGCCCTCTTCCGCCGCGCTGGCCAGCGCATCGTGGAGCTGACCAAGCTCTATTATGAAGACGGCGACAAATCCGTTTCCGCCCGCGGCATCGCCACCAAGGCCGCGTTCGAAAACGCGATGACGCTCGACATCGCCATGGGCGGCTCGACCAATACGATCCTCCACCTTCTGGCCATCGCCCGCGAAGGCGAGGTCGATTTCACACTGGACGATATCGACCGGCTCAGCCGTTCGACGCCCTGCCTCTGCAAGGTCGCCCCGGCTGTGGCCAACGTCCACATGGAAGACGTCCACCGCGCCGGGGGCATCTTCGGCATCCTGGGTGAGCTCGACCGTGCCGGAAAGCTCGACACGTCCGTCCGTACCATCCACTCCGACACGCTGGCCGAGGCGATCACCAAATGGGACATAACCGTCACCAATGATCCGGCTGCACACGAGCTGTTCCTGGCTGCGCCGGGCGGCGTGCGCACGACCGAGGCCTTCAGCCAGTCGCGCCGCTACAAGGAACTCGACACAGACCGCGAGAAAGGCGTCATCCGCTCTGCCGAGCATGCCTTCTCGCAGGATGGCGGCCTCGCTGTCCTGTTCGGCAATCTCGCGGAACAAGGCTGCGTGGTGAAAACCGCTGGCGTCGACGACTCGATCCTCAAATTCTCCGGCCCGGCCGTTGTATGCGATAGCCAGGAAGACGCCTGCAAGCGCATCCTGAACAAGGGCGTGAAGGCAGGCGATGTGGTCATCATCCGCCATGAAGGCCCGCGCGGCGGCCCCGGCATGCAGGAGATGCTCTACCCGACCTCGTACCTGAAATCGATGAAGCTCGGAAAGGCCTGCGCCCTGATCACCGACGGGCGTTTCTCCGGCGGCACGTCAGGGCTTTCGATCGGCCATGTCAGTCCGGAGGCGGCGGAAGGCGGCCTGATCGGCCTGATCGAGGAAGGCGACATCATCGAGATCGACATCCCGAACCGCACGATCCATGCGAAACTTACGGACGAGGAAATCGCGTCCCGCCGCGCCGCGATGGAAGCCAGAGGCGACAAGGCCTGGAAGCCCGTCGAGGAGCGCCCCCGCAAGGTGAGCCGTGCCCTGAAGGTCTATGCGGCCCATGTCGGGAACGCGTCTCAAGGTGCCGTGCGCCTGGATCCGTAACGCTTCCAGAGCCTGCGACGCCCGTGAAGGCGCTTTGTGGGTGAACTGAATTTTCAGGGAGAAAACCCGCGTCAGGTTTCCGGCAGGGGCAGGTTCAGGTTGCAGGCTTGCGTGCTGCGACGTGCGACAGGCGCACCCCCGACATCATGTGGCTCGGCGCACCGTGCCGCATAAGCGGGCGCAAAGGCCCGGCCATCGCAAACCGCGGCAAGGCGGTCGGTGAAATACGCGCGCGGTATCAGCCACTCACGCGCTGCCTTGTCCTACAGCCTGAAGTGAATGCAGGTCAGGAAGACGCGCCCGTTCGGGGTGATGCTCCAGCGATAGGTCGCGTCCTTCCCATAGGTGGCCCGCACCGCTGCGCCGAGCAGCCGGAGCTGGACCCAGACGAGCGGCCAGAAGGCGACAAGATGCGGCGGGAAGCCTTCGGGTGGATGGAAGAGCGACATGCGCGCAATATACATCCGGCCACGGAGGTGTCGGATGGATTTGTTTTCGCGGCAATGAGTACGGCAGGTTTGGCGCCATTGGTTGGTGGATAACCCTCTACTTGCGTCATCCCCGGCCTCGGAGCGGTTTGGGGACCCATCTCTGATAAGCGCGTCAGGAACGTCATGTCATGACGCGCCCGTTGCTTCGTTCAGAGATGGGCGCCCAAATGACCGTTGGCCATCGGGCGTGACGCCTGAGGGGAATATGCATGACCAAACCGGACTGCGCCATGATCAGTCATGACTTGCCATGACCATACCGGACTATGGACGACTAAGACGGATCACCACCACTGCTGGCAACATTCAGGGCAATCCCGCCGCAATTGACCTCCAAAGCGCCTTAATGTGAGCAAGCGCTCGCCCGGATCACTGCCTTTCATTGCAAGACCACTGAAGGGAGGCTATTTCCATGACGCGAACCATGTTTCACTCCACAGCTGACCGGCCCCACACAGGGCCGAAACTGGCGGACAAGGACCGGACTATGACAACTCTCGCGCTTGTGGACGATGACGAGAACATCGTCGCCTCTCTCAAGATGTTCTTCGAGGCCGAAGGCTACAATGTCCGCACCTATCATGATGGTGAGGCCGCCCTGCCTGCGCTGACGGAGACCCCACCGGACATCGCCATCCTCGACGTGAAGATGCCGAAGATGGACGGCATGGAATTGCTGCGGCGCCTGCGCCAGACCAGCGAATTGCCGGTGATCTTCCTGACGTCGAAGGACGAGGAAATCGACGAGGTGATCGGCTTCAACATCGGCGCCGACGATTTCGTGCGCAAACCCTGCTCCAACCGCCTGCTGGCAGAGCGGGTGAAAGCCGTGCTGCGCCGCGCCCGCGGTGGACAGGCCGGCCCGGAAGAAGGCGACCACAAGCCGATCGTCCGCGGAAAGCTGACGCTGGACCCGAACCGCCACGCCTGTACCTGGGACGGACACCCGGTGCGCCTGACGGTGACGGAATTCCTGATCCTGCAGGCCCTCGCCCAGCGCCCGGGCTACGTGAAGAGCCGCGACCAGCTGATGGATGCGGCCTATGACGACCAGATCTATGTCGACGACCGCACCATCGACAGCCACATCAAGCGGCTTCGCAAGAAGTTCCGCGAAGTGTCTGAAGAGTTCGATGCGATCGAGACGCTCTACGGCGTTGGCTACCGCTACACCGAATAGGGTCTAGCCCAGCAAGCCCAGGCGCCAGCTCCAATGGGGCAGCGCCAGGGTCAGCAGCGCAAACCCGACGCCGATCAGGATGATCAGCGGGGAATAGAAGCGCCGGTTCAGCGTCAGGAATGGCTGTTCCGGCAGCGCCCGCTCGAACGCCGGCAATATGCCCACAACGCCCCGTCCCGTGAATACAAGCGCCGCCCCGGCCCCGGCCAAAGCGACCAGCCATTTCGATACCGGCAGGTGCACATGCTGGCCCAGCACCAGCGCCAGGAAGGCAAAGGCGAACAGGCTGACCGCCACGAACAGGCAGGCGGTCATGGACGGCATCTTGGTGATGCCGCGCTTTCCGACCACCATACGCGCCAATTGCTGTTCATTGGCGGCCGGAAAGGTCACGCCGAAGCCCCAAAGTGTGTGCAACAGGCCTGCAATCGACAGAATACAGGCCAGAATGACCGAAAGAGTGGGTGCGAGCATTAAGTCCTCAGCCGTGACGCGGCGCCCTCCCCGATTGGCATATTCCTGCCGCACGGGCTTGCCGCAATGGGCTTCATTCAATAGCCAGTCTCTAGATTAGCACAAGAAACAGGAACTCCCATGGCCGACCCTGAAAACACGATCCTCCTCGAAACCTCCAAAGGCAACGTTACCATCGAGCTGCGCCCGGACCTCGCCCCCGGGCATGTCGAGCGGATCAAGGAACTTGCCCGCGAGGGCTTCTATGACGGCATCGTCTTCCACCGCGTGATTCCGGGCTTCATGGCCCAGGTCGGCTGCCCGAAGGGCACCGGCATGGGCGGCTCCGACAAGCCCGACCTGAAAGCCGAGTTCAATGCAGAGCCGCATGTGCGCGGCACCTGCTCCATGGCCCGCACTTCGGCGCCTCACTCGGCTAACAGCCAGTTCTTCATTTGCTTCGACGATGCCAGCTTCCTCAATGGACAATACACCGTCTGGGGCAAGGTGACCGAAGGCATGGATGTGGTCGACCAGCTGGCCAAGGGCGAGCCGCCGCGCAATCCGGACAAGATCGTCTCCATGCGCGTCGCTGCTGACGCCTGATCTGGCTCAAGCCGGAAGGACCCGCATGGCCGGTAAGGACAAGAAACGGAAGACACCGCGCGCCGGACTGAACAGTTCGGTCGTGTTCGGTAGCCGTATCGCACGGCTGATCTTCGCGTCGAACCTTGCTGGCCTTGCCATCCTCATCATCGGGGCGATGGTCCTGAACGAAATGCGGGCCGGCTTCGTCGTCTCGAAGAAACAGGACCTCGTCGCCCAGGCGCAGATCTTCACCAGCCTGCTCGGCGACGATGCCACCACGCCCCAGCCCGCGCTCGACGTTGACGCCGCCCGGCAAACCATCGTCCGCCTGAACCTGCCCGAACGAGTGCGTGCGCGCATATACCTGCCCGATGGCGAGATGGTGGGCGACAGCTTCTATCTCTCCGAACGGGTGGATGTGGATGCCCTGCCACCGCTGCGAGAGCCGGGCCGTGTGGCCCGCTGGGGCCGGGACCTGTCGGAATGGGCCGCCCATGTGTTCGGGCCGGTCATGCCGCGGCGCTCCTCCGATGCCGTCCGCACGCAAACCTTCGAGGAAGAGTTCGATACCGCCGTCGAAGGCGGGGAAGCCGCCAGCCAGCGCTTCAATGATCGCGGCCAGCGCATCATCTCGGTCTCCATGCCGATCCAGCGGGTCTCCGCCGTCGTGGGCGTGCTGACGCTGGAATCGAGCGACATCGACGAAATCATCCGCGCCGAGCGGGCGGCGCTACTGCCGTTCATCGGCGTGGCGGTGCTCGTGGCCTTCATCACATCGGTATTGCTGACACTCGGCATTGCGCGGCCATTGCGCCGTCTGGCCGTGGCGGCCGACCGGATCCGGGCCGGCGCTTCGGAACGGATCAATGTGCCTGCGCTCTCCGCCCGCAAGGACGAGATCGGCGACCTCGCCACCTCCATGGAGGGCATGACCGAGGCGCTGATCGAGCGCATCCAGGCCAACGAACAATTCGCCGCCGACGTGGCGCATGAGCTGAAAAACCCGCTCACCTCCATCCGCTCCGCTATCGAGACGCTGGACAGCGTGAAGGAAAACCCGGAGCTGACCGAAAAGCTGCGCGGCGTCATCGCGCAAGACGTGAAGCGCCTCGACCGCCTGATCACCGACATCTCCAACGCCTCGCGCCTCGAAGCAGAAATGACCCGCGTGCCGAACGAGCAGCTCGACATTGCCCGCTTCGTACACGACGTGGTCGGCACTTACGAGTCACTCGCGCTGGACGAAGGCGCGGTGACGGTGTCCTTTCACGATGCCACGATGGGCGGCCGCCTGCTGGTGCAGGGCCGTGAAGGGCCGCTGGGACAGGTGATCCGGAACCTGATCGACAATGCCCGCTCCTTCTCCCCGCCCGGCTCTGTGGTGGACGTGACGCTGGACCAGACCAATGACGGCCCTCAGACCATCGCCCGGATCAAAGTCGAGGATTGCGGCCCCGGTGTACCGCCGGACAAGCTGGACACAATCTTCAACCGTTTCTATACGGACCGCCCGAAAGGCACCGCCTTCGGCAACAATTCCGGTCTCGGCCTCTCTATCGTGAAACAGATCATCGCCACCCATCGCGGCAAGGTCTGGGCCGAGAACCGCGACGGCGGCGGCGCGAGATTCTGCGTGGACCTGCCGGCGATCTGAGGCAACAAAAAAGCCCCCGCGAATGCAGGGGCTTTTTCTTTGTCCGGTCAGAGCCGCGTTAGCCGCGGTTCTGGCGGTTGTTGATCAAATCGTCGACGACTTCCGGTTCGGCCAGTGTGGACGTGTCGCCGAGGTTGCCGAATTCGTTCTCCGCGATCTTGCGCAGGATACGGCGCATGATCTTGCCGGAACGGGTCTTCGGCAGGCCCGGGGCGAACTGGATCAGGTCCGGCGAAGCGATCGGGCCGATCTCGGCGCGGACATGCTGGACGAGGTTCTTGCGCAACGCCTCGTCGGCCTCCACGCCCTGCACCAATGTGACATAGGCATAGATGCCCTGCCCCTTGATGTCGTGCGGATAGCCGACCACGGCGGCTTCTGCCACGGCATCATGGCTGACGAGCGCGCTTTCGACTTCCGCCGTGCCCATCCGGTGGCCGGAGACGTTGATCACGTCATCCACGCGACCGGTGATCCAATAGAAGCCGTCTTCGTCGCGGCGGCAGCCGTCACCGGTGAAATAGTTGCCCGGATAGGCCGTGAAGTAGGTGTCGATGAAGCGCTGGTGGTCGCCATAGACGGTGCGCATCTGGCCCGGCCAGCTGTCGGTGATCAGGAGGTTGCCCTCGGTGGCGCCGGGCAGCTCCGTGCCGTCTGCATCCACCAAAACCGGCTTGATGCCGAAGAAGGGGTGGCTGGCCGCGCCGGGCTTCAGGTCCGTCGTGCCGGGCAGCGGCACCATCATGGTGGCGCCAGTCTCGGTCTGCCACCAGGTGTCGACGATCGGACAACGCGCGTCGCCGACGGTGTGGAAATACCATTCCCAGGCTTCCGGGTTGATCGGCTCGCCCACCGTGCCGAGCAGGCGGATGGACTTGCGGGACGTTGCATTAACGGGGCCTTCGCCTTCGCGCATCAGGGAGCGGATCGCCGTCGGTGCGGTGTAGAAGATGGTCACGCCATGCTTGTCGCATTCCTGCCAGAAGCGGCTCGCATCCGGATAGGTCGGGATGCCTTCGAACATCACGGTCGTCGTGCCATTCGCCAAAGGTCCGTACACAATATAGGAGTGGCCGGTCACCCAGCCCACATCCGCCGAACACCAGTAGACATCGTCTTCTTTCAGGTCGAACACGTATTCATGTGTGATTGAGGCCCAGACGAGATAGCCGCCGGTCGTGTGCAGCACGCCCTTCGGCTTGCCGGTGGAACCGGACGTGTAGAGGATGAAGAGCGGGTCTTCGGCATTCATCGGCTCCGGCGGGCAGTCGGACGAAACGTCTTCAGCCGCTTCATGCAGCCAATGGTCCCGGCCTTCGACCATGTTGATCTCAGCGCCGGTGCGCTTGATCACCAGCATCGACTTCAGCATGCCGTTCGAAAGGTCGGCCGCCTTGTCGGCATTCACCTTCAGCGGCACCTTGCGGCCACCGCGCACACCTTCATCAGCGGTGATCAGCACGGTGGACTCACAATCGGTGATCCGGCCGGACAGGGCCTCCGGGCTGAAGCCGCCGAACACGACCGAGTGGACCGCACCGATGCGCGCACAAGCCAGCATCGCATAGGCCGCTTCGAGGATCATTGGCATATAGATCGTGACGCGATCGCCTTTCTTGACGCCGAGCTTCTTCAGGACGTTGGCGAAGCGGCAGACGGCGGCGTGCAGTTCCTTGTAGCTGACCTTGTGGCTCTCGTTCGGATCGTCGCCAATCCAGATAAAGGCCGTCTTGTCGCCGCGCGTGGCGAGATGGCGGTCGATACAGTTCGCGGTGACGTTCAGCTCACCATCGGCATACCATTTGATGTGCAGGTCGCCGGTCTCCCATGAGACATCCTTCACCTTGGTGTAGGGCTTGATCCAGTCGAGCCGTTTGCCCTGCTCACCCCAGAATGCTTCCGGGTCTGCGAGCGAGGCGTCGTACATCTCCTTGTACTTTTCCGGCGTCAGGTTCGCCTTCGCCGCGAATTCCTCGGGAACGGGGTAGATTTTTGCCTGATCGCTCATGGTTGTTTCCTCGTAGGGCATGAATTTTCGTCCTGATATCAGAATGCATATTTGGTGGAGAAGGTGAAGCGACTGATCGACCCATCCGCGCCGGATTCCAGTTCGCGAATGCCGTGAAGCAGCTCCACACCGACGGTCACTTTCGGGGCGACATCCCACAGAATTGCACCATAAGCGGACTGCACAGACTTGGTCGTCGCGTTCGCCGGGAGGTAGTTTGGATTGTCGACGAACAGGCCGGAATAACCGACATTGAAACGGGCGGTTTCTCCGAACGGATGGCGCCAGGCGATCAGGCCGCCATAGCTGGGAATGGCTTCCAGCTTGCCATTTGTGTCAAGCGCGGCGGAACGGCTGGCCGCAAGACCGACATAGCGCCCGATCCCTTCCCCGCCGACGAGATTGAAGCGGATGTCGTCCTTCTCTCCGGCCTTCACCTTGCCGGACACGCTGAGGCCGTAGCCGAAAGTTTCATCCTCCGATGCGCCGAAATCCGCGCGCAGCTGGCGGGCAATACCCGCGATCGAGACGTTGCCGTAGTCGCCGGTGAAATTGTACCGGGCGACGACATCCGGAATGAGGTTCTCATCCCTTGAGCCGGAGTTCAGCGTGGTCGTGTTCGGGTTCTCCAGAGCGAACATCCAGTTTCCCTTGGTGTACCGGATCTGGGGCTGGCGGATGAACACCATGCCGTCAGACAGGATCAGGAAGCTCGCACTCTCCGGAATGGCCGACGTGTTCTGGAAGGTCGACCATTCCTGACCTGCCAGCCAGCTACCGTACTTCACAAAGGCCCGGCGCAGGCGCGGCGAGTAAGAGTTGGAGACGAGTTCATTGCCCTGGCCGGAGCCGAGGAAGTCCATTTCGATATAGCCTTGCACCGTGTCTTCCCCGACCGGCTTTGAGGCGGAAAGGAAGAAGCGCGAAGATTCGGCTGTGAAGTCCGTGAAATCGGTCCCCTCCCCGCCAATCGGCGTCGCGCCCGGAATGTAGAAGTCCCGTGCAATTGACGTGGATGCGATGCCCCCATCGCTGAGGGAGGTTGCGTGGACGTCTAGGTCGACAATGCCACCGAATTTCAGCGTCGTGTCCCCGACAAGGAAACCGTCCGTCTTCGGCGCACCGGCTGCCGGCGCGGCCTGCTGGGCCACTGTCTCGATCCGGACGATGTCAGCGTCCGTGTCCGCCTTTTCGGCCGCAAGTTCGGCCTTCAGCTCCGCAACCATTGCCTCAAGCGCAGCAATCCGCTCCTCGACAGACTGTTCTGCGTTTGCTGCCAGCGCCATGATCGCAACAGACGCCGTCAGCAGTAAACCTCTAATTGTCCGTGGCATCAGTTTCCTCCCGTGCCTTATTATTTTCAGGGAGTATCCTTCCGGCGGGGAAACGCCGCTATTGGCCATTGGTGCTAAGACAAAAGTCTAATGGTGCTCGACATCCCTTTCCGTGGGGGTATGGTTCCCCTAACAGGATGCAGACTGCAGGTCAGGGAACCCGCGGCGCTCGGGGAGGCAGATAGAATGGGGCTGGTTCCGACCGTCCTGATCGTGGACGATCATCCATTGTTCCGTGACGCGCTCGAAGCAGCGCTTGGCACGGCTTTTCCGGATGGCGCGACCGCGCAGCACGCCAGCAGCCTGGCGGAGGCGCTTTCCAAGGTAAAAGAGCAACGCTTCGACCTGATCCTGCTGGACCTCACCCTCGGCGATACGCAGGAATTCGACGGACTGACTCGGCTGATGGCGGCGGGCCCTGCTTGCCCGATTGTCGTGGTTTCCGCGACCGACGCGTCTCAGGCATTTGGCACGGCCCGGGCGCTTGGCGCGGCCGGATACCTGCCCAAGAGCATGTCGATGGAGGACCTCTCCGCCGCGCTCGCCACGGCACTGGACGGCGGGCAATGGTTCCCGCCAGCGAATGATGCTGCCGATGCCAACCGGGAAGAACTCCTTGCCCGCGTGGCGGACCTGACACCCGCCCAGCGCAAGGTTCTGTCCGGTCTCAATGACGGCCTGCTGAACAAGCAGATTGCCTATGAGATGGATATTTCGGTCGCCACGGTGAAGGCGCACATGACGGCGATCTTCCGCAAGCTGGGCGCAAACAACCGCACGCAGGCGCTGCTCATCTACAAGGAAGCCACCTCGCTCTGATCCTGCCGTCAGGTGGTTACGTTTTGCGCGAGGTTTTCGAGGAAACGGCGGATATCGTCCGGCGCAGCCGGTTTGCGCAGCATGGCGATGCCGTCGATCTCTGCCTGCGTGCGCACCGCCTCATTCGCCGCCGCGGTCAGCAGCAGGACATTGCCAGGCGATGCGAGTTTTGGACGGCTCATGGCGATCAGGTCGAAGCCGTCGACGGCATCCTGCAGGTTCAGGTCAGCGATCATGGCATCGAAGCTTTCCGCCTCCAGCCAGCCCTGCGCCTCGGCCACGGAGCGGGCGCCGCGCACCTTGCAGCACCAGCCGGTCAGCAGCGCGGTCATTCCGTCAACAATGGCGGCCTCGTCATCGACCACCAGCACGTTCAGATTGGCGAGGCTCACGGGCTTTCGCGGGGCCGTTTTGGAGACAGAGCGTTTGCGTTTCCCTTGCTTGGCCGCCAGCGGTACCGCGACGGAGAAGACGCTGCCCCGGCCCGGCACCGAACGGATATTGATTTTGGCATCCATCAGATCTGCCAGGCGTTTCGAAACCGGCAAGCCGAGACCGGCGCCCCGGATGCCTGTATTGTCGGTGTCTTCAAACCGCCGGAACTCCTCGAAGATCAGCGGCAGGCTGTCGGCCGGAATGCCCGGCCCGGTATCCCAGACCTCGATCCGAGCCATGTCCCCGCGGCGCCGGGCGCCAACCAGCACGGCGCCTTCGCGCGTATATCGGCGGGCGTTCGAGATGAAGTTGCGCAGGATGCTTTTCAGGAAATCCGGATCGGCTTCCACCACAAGACTCGACGGCGCGATCCGCATTTCGATTCCGGCCTGTTCAGCCATGGGCATGGCCTCTTCCACCAGATCCTCTAGTAAGGGGCCGACAGGCAGCTGCACCGGTTTCGGTGCGATGCTTCCATGATCCAGCCGGGAGATATCCAGAAGGCCGCGGATCAGTTCATCCGCAGACTGAATGGCCTTGTCGGCCCGCGAGACCAGTCCCTGCCCCTGCTCGTCCGCACGGATGGACCCGAGGAACAGACGCGCCGCATTCAGCGGCTGCAACAGGTCATGGCTGGCTGCTGCGAGGAAGCGCGTCTTGGAGGCATTCGCGCCTTCCGCGTCGCGGCGGGCGAGGTCCAAGTCCTGCGCCATCTCTTCCAGATCGTGCGTGCGCTCGCGGACCCGCGTCTCCAGCGTTTCGTTTGCCTCGATCAGCGCCCGCTCGCGCAGCTTGTCCTCCGTGATGTCGGTGAAGGTCGTCACATAGCCGCCGCCCGGGGTCGGATTGCCGACAATGCGGAGATAGCGGCCGTCCGGATTGCGCCGCTCATAGGTGTGCTGGCGCCCGGACCGCATATGCGCGACTCGGCGGCGGGCCTCCTCGGCGGGATCACCCTCGATCCAGCCGGATTTCAGATTGTACTCGATCAGTTTCGCCACAGGCGTGCCAACCGCCACGAGATCGTTCGGATAATGGAACAGGTCGAGATAGGCCGAATTCCAAGCGACTAGCCGCTGGTCGGAATCCACAACGGAAATGCCTTGCGAGATATTCTCCAGCATGGACTGCAGCATATGCCTGTCGAAGCGTTCGGCCTGCGTCTTGTGGTCCAGCATGGACAGGACATCCCGCAGGGCCACCTGATTGCCACCGATGGCCGAAGCCAGCACGACCCGCGCAGAGGATGCTCCCAGCGCCGAGGCAAGCAGGCGTTCCGTCCGCTGAACGAGTTGCCAGTCCGCCGGGCCATCGCCCGATGCCGGAACTCCCGACACGCGCTCGAAGTCCGCAAAGGCGTGCTCGACCGCTTCCGGATTGAGGAAGCGGGAGGCGAGCGTTTTCAGCCCGTTCGGCGTCACGGAAGCCACTGTGTCTGACGTGCCGGTCTCGGTATGACCCAGCCTTTCAGCGTCACCCACAAAGACCGATGACTGGACCTTGTCCCGCAGACGCTCACGCGAGCGGAGCGACAGGATCACATAGGCTGCGATATTGGCGCCGAGGCTCCACACCACGCCATGGATCAGGCTGTCGTCGAACCGGGCGCCGAACAGGGCGTGAGGATCCAGCCAGCCCGGCACAGCGGCCGCCATCCGGTCCGGCTGCAGGATAGCCGGCAAGAACAGCGTGTAGGCCCAGAGGCCCATGCCGAGGGCCAGCCCCCACACGACGCCCGCCCGACGTCCGCTGCGCCAATAGACGGCACCGATCAGGGCCGGGGCGAACTGGGCCGCCGCCGCAAATGACAGGAGGCCGATCTGCGCCAGCGCTTCGCCCGTCCCGGCCAGCCGGTAATAGCCATAGGCGCACAACACGATGACGATGATCACACCGCGGCGGATCATAGTGAGGCGCGCGCCGGAATTGCCGCCAAGGCTGGCGAACCGGCCGGTCTGCATGACCGCCGGCACAATCAAATCATTCGTCACCATGGTCGACAGCGCCACGCTGGAGACGATAACCATGCCGGTCGCCGCCGAGAAGCCGCCGAGGAACACGAACAGGGCCAGCAGTCCGTTATCGCGGGCAAGCGGCAGGTCGAGCACGAACAGGTCCGGCGGCACATCCGCGCCCAGCGTCGACAGGCCGGCAATCGTGATCGGGATCACCACCGCGCTGGTCACGGCGAGGTACGCCACAAACACGATGCGCGCGGTCTGCACTTCCTGTGGATTGCGTCGCTCGATGACGGCGACATGGAACTGGCGCGGCAGGCAGATAATGGCGCACATGGACAGGAGCGTGGTCGTGATCATGCGCTGCGAGAGGAGCCCTCCGGCAAAGGGTTCCGTCGCCTGCGGCGGGACTTCAATGTCCGGCGACGTGATCAGCGAGAGGGACAAGGCCGCGACGGCGACCAGCGCCACGAGTTTGATCATCGCTTCCAGCGCCAGCACCTGCATCAGGCCGGCATTGCGGCGCGTTGCATCGGACTGTCGGGCGCCGAACAGGATGGCGAACACGCCCATGGCGAGCGCTGTAAACAGCACGGTCTGGCTGGCGGGCCGTCCGCCCGCATTCTCCGCGCCATAGGCCAGCGCCTGGAAGCTCATGCCGACGGATTTCAGCTGCAGCGCGATGTAAGGCAGGCTGCCAGCCACAGCTGCAAGCGCCGCCAGCGCGCCGACCCCGCGGCTCTTGCCGTACCGGGCCGACAGGAAGTCCGACAGGGACGAGATACTCTCGCGCTGGGCAACATTGCCGATGCGGCGGATCAGGTCCGGCAGGAACAGGAAAACCAGCGCCGGGCCGAGATAGATGGCGAGATAGTCCCACCCGTTCGTGGCGGACGTTCCGACCGCGCCGAAGAAGGTCCACGAGGTGCAATAGACGGCCAACGCCAGCGCGTAGGTGTACGGGCTATGCGTCGCCGCCGGGTCCCGCGCACGCCGGTCGCCCCGCCAGGCGATGGCGAACAGGCCGAACACATACAGCCCCGTTGCCCCGACGATCAGCCAGACTGGCATGGACGATTACTCCTTGAGAGCCGATCTTCACCCGGCGGGCGCCCATCTGGCAAGTTCGCCCAAAGTCTGGTCCAAAGTCTGGTCCAAGTCCGGAGCGGAAAGCCAAAAAGGGCGGTCCGCTGCCTCGGACCGCCCAGTTCAGGAAGGTTACAGGCTGCTGCCTTCTTAATCGGGCAGCATTTCCGCATCGGCGATGCCGTGTGGGGTACGGGTCCCCGGCACGCGGATGTCTTCCACAAGGTCCTGGATGTCCTGCGGCGGAGGTGCGGTCACCAGGGCAACCACGACGCCGACAGTCAGCGACAGGAACATGAACACAAAGCCGATCCCTTCAGGCGACACACCGAGCCACCAGTGCGAGGCATCCGTATCCACGAACTTGAAGTGGTAGATGTACCAGAAGGTGGTGATGAGACCGGTCAGCATGGACGCGATGGCGCCTTCACGGTTCATCCGCTTCCAGAAGATGCCGAGCACAATGACCGGGAACAGCGAGGCTGCCGCCAAGCCGAAGGCGAATGCCACCACCTGCGCCACGAAGCCAAGTGCAGAAGTGTTCATCCCCATGACCCCGGCCAGGACCACCGCACCTGCAGCTGCGCCGCGGGCCGTCAGCAGCTCCTGCTTGTCGGTCATGCCCTTGAAGAAGGTCCGCCGGCAGAGATCGTGGCTGACAGAGGACGAGATCACCATCAGGAGACCCGCCGCTGTCGACAGGGCCGCCGCAAGGCCGCCTGCCACGACGAGGCCGATCACCCAGGCCGGGAGGCCTGCGATGGACGGGTTGGCCGTCACGATGATGTCGCGGTCCAGCTTAGTGACTTCATTGTCCGCACCGGCCCGGTACTGGACGACGCCGTCGCCATTCTTGTCGGTCACCTCAAGCAAGCCTATCTTTTCCCAGTCCTTGAACCATTTCGGGATCGGCTTGCCGCCCTCGGCCACGATGGCGGCCGCTTCTGTGTCATAGTCGGCATCGGATGTGATATAGGTCGCCTCGTTCACCGTATCGATGAAGTTGAGACGGGCCAGCGATGCGACCGCCGGGGCCGTCGTGTAGAGCAGCGCAATGAACACCAGCGCCCAGCCGGCCGACACGCGGGCAGCGCCTGCGCTCGACACGGTGAAGAAGCGGATGATCACGTGCGGCAGACCTGCCGTGCCGAACATCAGCGCGCCGGTGATGGCGATCACGTCGAGCATGGACTTGTCAGTCTGCGTGTATTCCAGGAAGCCGAGATCCGTCACGACGGTGTTCAGCTTGCCAAGCATGGAGATGTCCTCACCCTTCACATTGGAGATGAAGCCAAGCTGCGGGATCGGGTTTCCGGTGACGATCAGTGAAATGAAGATCGCGGGCACCGTATAGGCGAAAATCAGCACGACATATTGTGCGACCTGCGTATAGGTGACGCCCTTCATGCCGCCGAGGACAGCATAGACGAACACGATCGCCATGCCGACCATGATGCCGGTGTTGAACTCGACGCCCAGGAAGCCCGAGAAGGCCACGCCCACGCCTTTCATCTGCCCGGCAATGTAAGTGAACGAAACGAACAGTGCACAGACGACTGCGATCAGGCGGGCCGTGGTCGAGTAATAGCGGTCCCCCACAAAGTCCGGCACGGTGAACTTTCCGAACTCACGCAAGAAGGGTGCCAGCAGCAGGGCCAGCAGGACGTAACCGCCGGTCCAGCCCATCAGGTAGACGGAGCCGCCATAACCCATGAAGGCAATCAGGCCCGCCATCGACAGGAAGGAGGCCGCCGACATCCAGTCAGCTGCCGTGGCCATGCCGTTGACGGTGGGGTGAACATCGTGTCCGGCGACATAGAAATCGTCGGTCGAACCGGCGCGCGCCCAGATGGCGATGCCGATATAGGTCCCGAAAGTCAGGACGACCCAGAAATAGGTCCAGAATTGCTCGTCCATCGTCTCAGGCCTCCACGCCGTATTTCTTCTCCAGGCGGTTCATCGCCCGGCAGTAATAGAAGATCAGCCCCACGAAGACGTAGATGGATCCGTTCTGTGCGAACCAGAACCCAAGGGGCGCGCCACCGATCGACACCTGGTCGAGCACGCTGCGGAACAGGATGCCTGCCCCGTACGACACGATGAACCAGATGGCGAGAAGGCTCAGGGTCAGCTTGACGACGTCGCGCCAGTACCCTTTCGCATCGATCTCTTTGATGTTGTGAGTCATTGTTTCCGTTTCCTCCCTTAGCCTATTTGGCCAATGCCTTATCCGGCTTCTTTGGCCGTTCTTGTTGTTTGGGTGCGGCAGCCGCAGGTTGTACGCTGACGCAAAAGGGCTGTCTCAGACAGCCCCACTTTGGTCTTAACTTTCCTGACGGATGCGCTTCGCGTGCCGGCGCTCATTCCAGCCACTCCACAGCAGCGCCCCGGCCAGTCCCAACCCGCCGATCAGGTAGACCTCACCGAGATCCACCCCGTTCGACAAGCTGAAGCCTGACGCGAGACGCACCGCATAAATCGCGATCATCAGCAGGCCGAAAGCCATCATCACATGCGATTTCAGCATCTTTTCCTCCCGTATTCTTTTCAGCAGTTTACGCGATTTGTGCCCATCACCATCCCCGACCTTGGTCTGAGGGGAAATCCGAATGAATGTCAGCGAAAGGAAAGCGTTGCAGGCGCACCGGCGGAACCTGCCGTAAACCCTTGCCAATACAGGGCGTATGGGCTACCTGCGCGCCTTCAGAAACGACGGCGCAAGGCCGTTCGTGTCAGCTTCTCACCTCACCGCAAAGGCGGGGCGGAGTCGAGGGCGAAAGGAAAAACAATGTCAAAACAACAGATTACCTTCAATGTCGAACTGCGTGAGCGCGTCGGCACCGGCGGCGCCCGTGAAGCCCGCAAGCAAGGCCTCGTGCCCGGCGTCCTCTATGGCGGCGGCAAGGATCCGGTGGCGATCAGCCTGAAGCGGAATGAAGTTCAGAAGGCCATCGAAACCGGTCACTTCCTGTCTTCCACCGCAACGCTCGTTCACAATGGCGAAAAGCAGCTGGTGATCCCGCAGGCGATCCAGATGCACCCGGTCTCCGACCAGCCGATGCACGTGGACCTGTTCCGCGTCGACGCCAAGCAGAAGATCAAGGTCGAAGTGGTTGTGCACTTCGTGGGTGAGGAAGTCTCCCCGGGCCTCAAGAAGGGTGGCACGCTCAACGTGGTTCGCCACGCGGTCGAACTGCTCGTTCCGGCCGGCCACATTCCGGAATCGCTGGAAGCCGACGTTTCCAAACTGGAAATCGGCGACAACGTGAAAATCTCCGACATCGCCCTGCCGAGCGATGCCGAGCCGACCATCACCGACCGTGACTTCACCATCGCCACCATCGCCGGCCGCTCGGCCAAGGCCGATGACACCTCTGCCGAGGCTGGCGAAGAGGAAGCTGCTGAAGAAGAAGGCGGCGAAGAGAAAGAAGACTAAGTCTCTTCCCTTCCATCCTTTAACGTGCGGCCCGCCTGTCCTATGTTGCCAGGCGGGCCGCTCACTTTTTACCCCTAAGCCCCGGCAGGAGGCGCATTCCTCATGTTGATCCTATCCGGACAGGGAAACCCCACAGACCGCTACGCAAAGAACCGGCACAATGCCGGCTTCATCCTGCTGGATGAGCTGCATGCACGGTACAAATTCGGTCCGTGGCGCTCGAAATTCGAAAGCCTGATCGCCGAAGGCAATGTCGGCGGCCAGAAAGTGCTGCTGGTGAAACCGCAGACCTATTACAACGAGACTGGGCGCGCGCTTTCAAAAGTGCTGCAGTTCTACAAACGCCCGTCAGAGGATGTGACCGTCTTCTATGACGAGATTGATCTTGCGCCGGGGCGCCTGCGGGTGAAACGCGGCGGCGGGCATTCGGGCAATAATGGCGTGCGCTCGATGATGGCGCATCTTGGCGAGAATTTCCGCCGCGTGCGCATCGGCATCGGCCATCCGGGCGACAAGGCCATGGTCATGCCGCATGTCCTGTCGGACTTCACCAAGGCAGACCTTCAATGGTTCGAGCCGATGGTCGATGCCATCGGCAGCGCCCTGCCCTTCCTGCTGGATGGGGATGACGAGCGCTTCCAGACCGAAGTGATGCGTCTCGCCCCGGCGCCGAAGCATGATCCGAAACAGGCCGCCCGGCGCGGCGACGCCTGATCAGGCGTCGATCTTTGCCAGTACAGCTGCTTCGGCCGCTTCCGCCATCGCCACCGCGCCAACGGTCCCGTGTGCCGGAACCGGGCTGCGCGCGAGGCCAAGGCAGGCCGCGTAGAACCCCTCGTCCGCTGCGCCCAGCGGATCAGGCAGCTCGGCGGAAATGTCGACCTTGATCTCATAGGGGGTCGAGTTCTCGACCTTGCGGGTCAGGAAGTCGATGGCGATTTCGCCTGACGGGTAAACCACATGCATGGAGCGCTGGCGCTCGTTGGCCGCGCGGCTGGCGGTCAGCCGGGCCTTGCCGCCGCAGGCATAGGAGAATTCCGCCGTTGCTTCGTCGATATGGGCAGAATGTACCCGGCGCCCGGTGGCGGTCACGCCGGTGAACTCATTGCCCAGCATCATCGCGGCAAGGTCCAGGTCATGGATCATCAGATCCCAGATGACTGATACATCGCCCGCGCGATTGTCCGGCGCAGGCGGGCCGGCGCGGACCGATTCCAGCAGAAGCGGCTTCTCCTCGATGGCCAGAACGCCCATCGCCTTCGCGACGAAACGCTCCTGATGGCCGACCTGAAGGATGCGGCCATGCGCGGCGGCTTCGTCCGCCAGGAAGCGTGCCGCCTTGCCGGTAAGGGCCAGCGGCTTCTCGCACAGGACGTGACGGTGGGCCTCGATCGCCTGCCGGGCCAGCGGCTCATGCCAGGTGGCGGGCACGGCGATGACGACGGCGTCGCACGCATCGAGAAATGCCTTGTAGTCGTCGAAGCCTTTTGCGCCGAACTGTTCGGCGATGCGTGTCGCCCGGGCCAGATCGATGTCGTAGACGCCAATCAGGTCGGTCCTGACCGAAGCCGCCGCTTTTTGTGCATGGTAGTTACCGAACACCCCTGCGCCCGCGACGCCCACTTTCAGCTTCGTCATGTCCTAGCCCTCTGTCCTGACCGGAATGGCACCCAACTGCCATGGTATCAAGGCCGTGGCACAGCCCGGCCGCAGCGGGTTTCTTCCCGATTGCCCCTTCACAGCGCTCACCTTCGCGCCCAACTAGGGCGCAAGACAAACACAAGAAACCAAGCAGGAGGAATCACGAATGACTACACTTACATCGACTGAATGGGCACTGGCCCGCCGCCCCGTCGGCCTGCCGCAGCAGTCCGATTTCCAAAAGAAAACGGTCGAAATCGCCGAACCGGGCCCGGGCGAGATCCAGGTCCAGAATTCGTGGATGTCGGTCGACCCCTACATGCGCGGGCGGATGTATGACCGCGAAAGCTATGTCCCGCCCTTCGGCATCGGTGAGACGATGACGGGCGGCGCAGTGGGCCGTGTGACCGCGTCGAACAATCCGGATTTCCAGGTCGGCGACCTTGTCCAGTCCATGAATGGCTGGCGCACGGCATGGGTCGGCGATCCGGCGACCGCCATGGCGGTGAAGCTGCCGGGCGACACCGGCCTGCCAGACAGCGCGTTCCTGGGTGTCGCGGGCATGCCGGGCCTGACGGCCTATGCCGGTATTCTGCGCATCGCGGAACTGAAGGAAGGCGACGTGGTGTTCGTCTCTGGCGCAGCAGGCGCGGTGGGCTCCACCGTGGTCCAGATCGCCAAGATCAAGAACTGCACCGTCATCGGCTCCGCTGGCGGGCCGGACAAATGCGCCTTCGTGAAGTCGCTCGGCGCAGACCATGTCATCGACTACAAGAAAGCCAAAGGCTTTGACGGTCTCGTGGCCGCCCTGAAAGACGCTGCTCCGAAAGGCATCGACGTCTATTTCGACAATGTCGGCGGCGACCACCTGGCCGCGGCCATCGAAGTGGCCCGCCCGCTGGCTCGTTTCGCCGAATGCGGGATGATCGCCCAGTACAACGAAACCGGTACGCCCGTTGGCCCGCACAACATCATCCAGGTCGTCGGCAAGCAGCTGAAGATCCAGGGTTTCATCGTCTCCACCCATGCCGATATGCAGCCGGCCTTCCTTGCAGATATGGCCAAATGGATCGCCGCAGGGCAGATGAAATTCCAGGAAACCGTGATGGAGGGAATCGACAAGGCGCCGGACGCCTTTATCGGTCTCTTCAGCGGTGCAAACACTGGCAAGATGCTTGTTAAACTGGGATAGTCATGGCGACCCTTTTCGACGCGTACATCATGGTGGACTGGAGCGCGGCGTCCAAGCCTGTGACCGGGCCCAATTCGATCTGGATTGGGATCCTGGCCAAGGACGCACGCCTGAAGCTGCAGTACCGCTCCGTGAATATCGAGACGCGTCTGAAAGCCCGCACTTTCCTTGAGGACATGGTCGGTAAGCTGACGAAGCGCGGCGACCGTGTTCTCTTGGGATTTGACTTCTCGCTTGGCTATCCGGCCGGCACGGCAGAGGCCCTCGGCCTCAAGCTGGACGGCAAGGCACCGTGGCAGGCAATGCATGAGCACCTCGCCGCGAAGCTGAAGGACAAGCCCGACAATTCCAATGCGCGTTACGCCATCGCCGCTGGCATGAACTATGCGATCTCCAAGGGGCCGTTTCCCTTCTGGGGCGCGCCGGTGCGCGATGTCGTCTCGACACTGGGCAGCACAAAACCCGATTTCACCGATGCGCCCCTGTCGGAATACCGCATCGCAGAAGCCTATCTCCGGGACAATAAAATCGGCCAGCCGAAGTCCATCTGGCAGCTGGCCTATACCGGCAGTGTCGGCAGCCAGTCCCTGACCGGGATTCCGCATGTCCACGCCCTGCGCGAGGCCTGGCCTGATGCCCGGATCTGGCCGTTCGAATTCGATCCCGCAGAGCCCCTGACTGAGGAAGCGCTCACTGACGTGAAGGTCGTGATGACCGAGATTTACCCCTCATTGACCAAGGCAACCCCCGAATCCGGCGAAACACCGGATGCGGCCCAGGTCCGCGGAATCGCCCATTATTTCGCCTCCCTCGACGAAAAAGGGGCCCTTCCAGCTGCTTTTTCCACAGCCAAAAGCGTGGATACGGCAGAAAACACGAAAATTCAGGCCGAAGAGGGCTGGATTCCAGGCATATAGCCCGTGTTTATTGGGAATCCGGCGTGTTCAGGGTTTCCGAATCGTGGACTAGTCGAACCAACGGCGGGGCATCGCCGTTTAACTCAGAGGAGAACCCGTATGAACAAGGGTGAACTTACGAAGGCAGTGGCCGCTGCTTCGGGTCTGTCGCAAAGCGACGCCGGCAAGGCCGTTGATGCTGTATTCGATACGATCGCTGACGCGGTGAAATCGCGTAAGCAGGTCGCCATCGCAGGCTTCGGCACTTTCGCGCCGAAAACCCGCAATGCCCGCACCGGCCGTAACCCGGCAACCGGTGAACCGATCAAGATCCCGGAGAAGACATCGGCTTCCTTCAAGCCAGCCTCCGCAATGAAGGATCTCTAGGACCGGTCATCCGTTACCGGAACAATTAGAGTTTCAGGCGGCGTGTCCTTTCAAAGGACGCGCCGCTTTCAGTTCCAGCATCAGCGTCTGCAGCGTCCCCGCTACGAACACGCCAATCAGGGCGCCTTCCATCATGCCGTTCGCCCCATGCCCCTGCACGATGCCCAGCCAGTAGCAGGCCGGCAGCATCACCAGGAAGAACGAGCCGATATGGATCAGGCTTGGCGACCAGACGATTTCCTGTGCCCGCAGCGCGAAGGACGCCGTGGCCTGAATTCCGTCGAACACCGTCATGACCGATGCCAGGAACAACAGCGATGCAATGGCCGGCGCAATCCGGACACCGTCGATCACCGCTTCGCCATCGACCAGCAGCACCGAAAGCGGCCCACTGAAGATGACGAGGCCGAGCCCCAGCGTCACACCGGTCAGGATCGTCGCCGCCACGCCGAGGCGGCCGGCATTGACCACCTCTTCCTTGTTGCCACGGCCGAACGCTTCCGCCACCCGGACACTCGTTGCCGAGGCGATACCCATGTAGAACATGAAGCAGAAGCCGACGAGCTGGATCGTGTATCCATACACCGTATTTGCGGCCAGGCTGATCCAGGTCGCGATCGTGAAGGTGAGGTTGAACCCGCCCCATTCCGCCACATTGGAAATGGCCGAGCCGATACCGACTTCAAACTGGCGCCGCGCCTCGCCCGGTTCCGCCTTGGTCGACGCGCGGAAGGCCGGCGTCAGGAAGAGGACCGCCACGAACATGACGACCGCGATCGCATACCGCGAGCCGGTCGTCGCAATCGCGACGCCCTCTGCGCCCATCTGGGGCAGGCCCCAGAACCCGCCGACATAGGCAAGGTCCAGCACGATGTTCAGAAGCACACCGCCATAGCTGATGACGGCCACCAGTGTCGGCCGGCGCAGCGCCTCGAGATAAAGGCTGCACACAGTCGAAATGGTGAAGCCCGGCAAGGCCAGCGCCAGGATGCGCGTAACCGATGCTGTTGAGGCCGCGACATGTTCCGGATCGGCCAGGCCGACATCATTGGAGCGTGGCGCGATTTCGACGAATAGCCAGTAAAACAGAGGTTCCGCGATCAGGACCACAATACCCAGCAGGCCCAGGCCCAGCCCGATGGCCGCGACCATCCCGCGCCGGAAGATACGACCCGACTGGGCGTGGTGACCGATGCCCAGCATCTCCGACGTCAGCACCTGCACCCCGATCAGGATGCCCATGCTGAAGCCCAGCGTCACGCCCATGGGAAGCCATGAGTTCAGAACGAACGGCAGCTCTCCGGGCGCAAACTGGCCGAGCACCACAGCGTCCGTCATGCTCATCAGCATCATCGCCATGCGCGAGATGGCAATCGGCACCGACAGGCGCAACAAATCAATAATGTCCCCAAGCCGGACCCAGGCCGGCCAGTTCATGCTCCGCATTGGAATACCCTCTGCCCGGCGTCATACGCCGGGCTGTGTGTCTTGTTGAATTATGTTGTGCGAAGCAAGGCCGGATCAGGTCCGGCCTTGTAAAGTTTCCGTGTCCTGACGGAGACGGATCTGGCTGTCGCACCCGGCCTGAAAGGCCGGTTTAAAAGCGTGCGTCAGCCGGCCTTGCGGGCCGCGTCCTTGCCGTTGCCGAGCGCCTGAAGCTTCTCTGCCACCAGGAAGGCCAGCTCCAGCGCCTGCTCACCGTTCAGTCGCGGGTCGCAGTGCGTGTGGTAGCGGCTGGAGAGGTCGTCCTCGGAGATGGCCTGCGCGCCGCCGATACATTCGGTGACATTCTGTCCGGTCATCTCGAAGTGAACCCCGCCTGGGTAACAGCCTTCGGCATTCATGACGTCGATGAACTGGCGCACCTCGGAGAGGATACGGTCCACCGGACGCGTCTTGAAGCCGGAGTCGGTCTTCAGCGTGTTGCCGTGCATCGGATCGCAGGACCACACCACCGTGCGGCCGCTTGCCTTGACGGCACGTGCCAGCGGCGGCAGTCCCTGCGCCACGCCATCGGAGCCAAAGCGCGTGATCAGCGTGATCCGGCCTGCCTCGTCTGTCGGGTTGATCGTCTCGATCAGGCGGACAAGCTCGTCCGGCTCCATGCCGGGGCCGCACTTGATGCCGATCGGGTTCTTGATCCCCTTGCAGAAATTGACATGGGCATGATCCACCTGACGGGTCCGGTGGCCGATCCACAGCATATGGGCCGACGTATCGTACCAGTCGCCAGACGTGGAATCGATGCGGGTCAGCGCTTCCTCATAGCCAAGCAGCAGGGCTTCGTGGCTGGTGTAGAACTCCACCTGCGCCATCTGAGGCACGGTTTCGGCGTTCAGGCCGACCGCTTCCATGAAGCGCAACGAGGCCGAGATCTGGTCCGCCAGCTTCTCATAGCGTTCGCCCTGAGAGCTGCGATCCACGAAGCCGAGCATCCAGCGGTGCACGTTGGCGAGGCTGGCATAGCCCCCCTGACTGAAGGCGCGCAGCAGGTTCAGCGTCGCTGCCGACTGGGAGTAGGCCTGAATCAGGCGCTCCGGATCGGGCATGCGGGCTTCCGGCGTGAAATCCATTCCGTTGATGTTGTCGCCCCGGTAGGACGGCAGCGTCACGCCATCGATCGTCTCGATCGGAGCAGACCGCGGCTTGCCGAACTGGCCGGCAATACGGCCCACTTTCACCACCGGCTTGGCAGCGGCGAAGGTGAGCACGACGGCCATTTGCAGAATCACGCGGAACGTGTCGCGGATGTTGTCCGGATGGAATTCCTTGAAGCTTTCGGCACAGTCGCCGCCCTGCAGCAGGAAAGCATCGCCTGCGGCCACTTCGGCCAGACGTGTTTTCAGGCGTCGGGCTTCCCCGGCAAAAACAAGCGGTGGAAACGAGCGCAGACGGGCCTCTACTGCAGCAAGTGCTGCAGTATCCGGGTAATCTTCCGGGATGTGCTTCGCCGGCAGTTCGCGCCAGTCGGAAGGGGTCCAGTTGCTCATCTTACGCTCCATTGATGGCCGCATTAATCACATGGCAGGCGATCGCTCAAGTTTCACCACAATTTCACAGCAGAAAGCTGGCGGAATCACCCCGCCTCCCCTTACTTAGACAGGACCTGAGGCAAGCCTGAAGGGACCGCCGCGAGATCATGTCTCACGTCTACATCGCCCACTCGACGCTGGACCTCGACGACCTGCTGAAGCTTCACGAAGCGATGCGGGCCGCCTCCATTCCGGTCAAATTCGCGCCTGACGACGACAATGACCGTCAGCGCAACAATGAACACATCGACGATGCGTTCGCGATGATCGTGCTGGTCTCGGCCTCCTCGGTGCGTTCGAAGTCGGTTCGGCAGGATATCGAGCGCGCCAAGGCCCGCGGCCTGCCGCTGATCCCCTACCAGATCGACAAGGCCCGCCTGAACGGCTTCTTCAAGCAGGAAGTCCAGCCGCATCTGCGCCTGTCCAGCACCACGCCCGGCGGTCTGGAGCAGCTTGTCCAGCAGACCCAGGATGCCTACAAGAGGAAGTGCCCGGTCATCGCGGTGATGAACCTCAAGGGCGGGGTCGGCAAGACCACTGTCTCCGCGCAGGTGTTCGGCGCCTGGCACGCCATGGCGGGCGGACGCATCCTGCTGATCGATCTCGATCCGCAATACAATCTGACCCAGACTTTCTATGAGATGGACGTCGCCGACGAGAGCGCGGCAGCGGACCGGTCGGTCATTTCGCTGTTCGAACGCTCGCGCCTGCATACCCGCGACGCAGAAAGCCCGGCGGAGCACTGGCTGAACCTGTCGACGGAGCCCTTTGCCCCGGTTGCGCGGGACTATCTCGTCCACGACCTCATGGCAGACGGCAACAGCCCGCCCGGCCGGTTCGACATCATTTCCGGCCAGTTCGAGATCTCGAAATACGCCTTCGCCACCGACAATGAGGCCCTGGAAAAGATCAAGCTCCACTTCCTGCGCCAGGTGGACTTCTATCGCAGCGAATATGACCTGATCGTGTTCGATACCAACCCAAACGCAACCTTCCTGACGCGCTGCGCGCTGGAAGCGGCAGACCGCGTTCTGGCGCCGATGCATACCGATATCTATTCCCTGCGCGGGGTGAAGCTGCTGAACCAGGTCGTGCGGACGCAAATCCCGGCGGCAAAGCGCCCGGCTCTTTCCGTGCTGTTCAACGCAGTCAGTCGCTCCGAACAATCCACATTCGAGGCCGATGCCCGGAATGGAGCGTTCGATGACGTTGCCGGCTTCAAGCTGTCGGATGCCTTGCTGAAATCAGCCCTGCCGCGATCAAAGCACCTTGCCATCAAGCCGCCGCAGGAAGGGCAGCCGGCCTGGAAACAGCTGGTCATTCATTCGGGACGCGGCGGCGGGCTGAAGCAGATCCGCGAAAGCCTGAAGACGATTGCGCTGGAACTGAAGACGCTCTGCGACGAGACGCACTAAAGCACGTTCGGAGCAATCGGCTTCGATGGCGAACGGAGACTTGCGCGAAACAATGACATGACGCGCGACCGCGTCAGGCGTTGCTCGTCACTTCCGGCACCCATTTCGTCCGCATGGTTACGAGCTCTTCCGAGACGGAGGGGTGTACGGCACAGGTGCGGTCAAAGTCCGGCTTGGTGACGCCCATCTTGATGGCGATGCCAACAGCCTGGATGATTTCAGCCGCATCGTCGCCCACCATGTGAACGCCGAGCACTTTTTCATCCGATGCACGCACGACCAGCTTCATCAGTACACGGCTAGTATTGCCATTGAGGGCGTTCTTCATCGGTTTGAAATTGGTCTTGTAGATATCGATATCCGCGCCATAGGCCTTGCGGGCATCGGCCTCGCTGAGGCCGACCGTGCCGACTTCCGGTTGGGAGAAGACGGCCGTCGCAATATCCGAATGATCGAAGTGCCAGGGGTTTCCGCCGAACTCGGTATCGGCAAAGGCGTGGCCTTCACGGATCGCAACCGGCGTCAGCGCCACACGGTCGGTGACGTCGCCAACAGCCCAGACGCTATCGACATTGGTCTTGGACCATTCGTCCACCTTGACGGCGCCATTGTCGTCCAGCTCAATCCCGGCGGCTTCGCAGCCGAGTCCTTCAGTATTCGGGCGGCGGCCAACGGCCATCAGCACGACATCGGCATCGATATGGCTGCCGCTCGAAAGTGTAATGTGAAGCGGAAGGTCCGCACCGTCCCGCTTCTCGATCTTGTCGAACACCGCGCCGGTCACAACCCGTACGCCGGCTTCTTTCAGGCCTTCATGCACCGCCGTACGTACATCGGCATCGAAGCCGCGCAGCACCTCCTCGCCGCGATAGACGAGGCAGGTCGGCACGCCGAGCCCGGCGAAAATGTGTGCGAACTCAACTGCGATGTAACCGCCGCCTGCGATCACGACATGCTTCGGCAGGTCTTCCAGATGAAACACCTCATTCGAAGTGATGGTGTGTTCCACGCCCGGCAGCTCTTCGCGGGACGGGCGCCAGGGCGCGCCGCCGACGGCGATCAGAATCTTCTCAGCGGTGATCGTCTTGCCACTGTTTTTCAGGCGAACCGTATGGGCATCCACGAACTCGGCACGTTCTTCGAAGATATCGACGCCCGCATTTTTGAGGTTGCGAAAATAGATGCCCGACAGGCGATCGACCTCGGCATGCATCGCGGCGGCGAATGTTCCGTGATCGTACGAGACGTCACCAACGCTCCAGCCATAGCCGGCAGACTTCTCGATGTCTTTCCCATACTGGCTGGCATAGACCATGAATTTCTTCGGCACACAGCCGCGGATCACGCAGGTACCGCCCATCCGGTATTCTTCCGCAAGTCCGACCCGCGCGCCGGCGATGGCTGCGATACGCGCCGCGCGCACCCCACCGGAGCCGCCTCCGATCACAAACAGGTCGAAGTCGTAAGCGTGCTCAGCCATGGGTCATGTCCTTGAAAATCTTGTGCGTGTCTGCGGGCGCATATGGGCGCGCCGTATCAGAATTCAAACACCGTCGCCCCGGCTTCATTGCCGATAATCACCGTCCGGGCGATGCCGATAAACAATCCGTGTTCGACGACACCTGGCACGCCGGAGAGGCGCGCAGCCAGGGATTCTGCATCCGGAATGCGCTGGCAATGGCAATCCAGGATGTAGTTTCCGCCATCCGTCACGACCAGCCGGCCGCCCGGTTGGGCCCGTAATTCCACGCGCGGACGGTCGATCCCGCTGGAGCAGAGCGCATCATAAACCTTCTTGGCGGTGATTGTGTAGCCGAAGGGGGTTACCTCCACCGGCAGAGGGAATTTTCCGAGGCGTTCGACCTGTTTGGAAGGGTCGGCAATCACAACCATGTGATCGCTGGCATTGGCGATAATCTTCTCGCGCAAGAGAGCCGCACCGCCGCCCTTGATCAGGAACCCATGCTCGTCCACCTCGTCAGCCCCGTCGACGGTTAGGTGGATACGCTCGATCTGTTCGGACGGGATAAGGGGGATACCCAGGCTCTCCGCCTGGCGGCGCGTCTGCTCGCTGGTCTCAATGCACCGGACGACGAGGCCGTCGGCAATCTCTTCCGCCAGCATTTCGACGAAGTATTTCGCAGTCGAGCCAGTGCCGAGACCGATGGTCATACCGTCTTCGACGAACTCCATCGCCGCGGCGGCCGCGTTCTGCTTTTCCAGCTCATTTGCCATCCTCAGCCCTTTTTCTTTTCGGCTTTCCTCGCCATCATCTTTTCCCGGAACGCCGTTGCCCAGCCCTTGCGTTCCACCTGCTTGCCACGCGCGACGGCCAGCGCTCCGGCTTCGACATCCTTGGTCACCACGCTGCCGCTGCCGACATAGGCGCCGTCGCCAATGTTGACAGGCGCCACGAGCGCAGAGTTCGACCCGATGAAAGCGCCGTCGCCGATGGTCGTGCGGTATTTGAAGAAGCCATCATAATTACAGAAGATCGTGCCCGCTCCGATGTTTGTGCCGGCGCCGACTTCGCCATCGCCCAGATAGGACAGATGACTCGCCTTGGCGCCTTCGGCCATGCGCACATTCTTCACCTCCACGAAATTGCCCACAAACGCTGCCTGTTCCAGCACCGCACCCGGGCGAAGCCGCGCAAACGGGCCGACCGATGCAAACTGGCCGACATCCGCGCCTTCGAGATGGCTGAACGCCCGGATCTGCGCACCGGACCGGACCGTGACCCCCGGGCCGAACACAACATTCGGTTCGATCACCACATCCGGCTCCACCTTCGTGTCATAGGAAAAGAACACGGTTTCCGGCGCAATCAGGGTTACACCTCCATCCAGCGCCTGCTTGCGGCAGCGTGCCTGGAAGATGGCTTCGGCTTCGGCGAGATCCGCCTTGGAGTCACAGCCGATCAGATCCTCTTCATCGCAGCGGACCGCCTGGCATCGCTTGCCTGCTGCCCGGGCCAGACCGACGAGGTCGGTCAGGTAGTACTCGCCCTTGGCATTGTCGTTCGTTACTTTTTCCAGAAGCCGGAACATGTCCTCGGCGCCCGCCGCCATGACCCCGGAATTGCAGAGTGTGACCAGAAGCTGTTCAGGCGTTGCTTCACGCGCCTCGATGATCGCTTCCAGCTCGCCGTGGCCAGATGTGATCAGGCGGCCATAGAGCCCCGGCTCACGCGTGTCGAAGCCGAGCACGCCAACCGTGGCGCCCTCTTCCAGCGAACTGAACAGTTCTTCGATGGCGTCTGCCGGAACCAGCGGGGAGTCGCCGTAAAGCACGACAAGGGCACCTTTAAATCCACCAAGCGCATCGGCTGCGCATCGGACTGCATGGCCCGTACCCATCGGCGGGTCCTGAAAGGCGACCGGGATATCTCCTGGTAGGCTGGCGATATGCTCGATCAGCAGGCCCTGCGATGGATGGGCAACGACCACGATTTCCGAACAGCCGGCCTTGCGGGCCAGGTCCACAGACCAGTCCACCATGGGGCGGCCGCCGACCGGGTGCATCACCTTGGGCAGGCTCGACTTCATCCGCGTGCCCTTGCCGGCGGCGAGGATTACCGCGGCGCGGGGTCTGGCAGTCTGGCTCATGACAGGGACCTCTCGCTTTCTTCTGCCCATTCGCCTAGATCAAAGGCCGATTCAAGGCGAGGGGCGAGCGGGAATTGGAGCAAGCATGACAGGATGGCTGGACGGCTGGACCGTGGTGTTCGATCTCGACGGCACGCTCGTGGATACGGCGCCGGATCTGCTGAACGCGCTCAATCACGTTCTGGACCATGCCGGACTGGAAACCGTGGACCTTCAAACCGTTGCTGGCATGATCGGCCATGGCGCCAAGGCGATGATCCAGAAGGGCATGGCACATCAGGGCCTGACGCCCTCCGACGCCGAACTCGAAGGCCTCTTCGCACGCTTCCTTGTGTACTATGCAGACCACATCGCGATCGGCTCCCGCCCGTTTGACCAGGCGCCGGAAATTCTGGACGGTCTCGCCGCCGATGGCGCGATCCTGTCGGTCTGCACCAACAAGAAGCAGGATCTTTCCGACAAATTACTCGAGGCGCTGGGCCTCAGCCCCCGCTTTGCCGCCATTATCGGCGCCGACAGCGTTCCATCGAAAAAGCCGGACGGTGACCACATCGTGCGGACCGTTCAGGCCGCGGGCGGAAATCCTGCCCGTGCAATCATGGTGGGTGACAGCCGCACAGACGAAAGGGCAGCCCGGAATGCCGGACTGCCCTTCGTATTTGTGCCATTTGGCTATGAAGCCGAAACAGTGGAAGCGATTGGCGCGGACGCCGTCGTCTCTCACTATTCCCAACTGCCGGCGGCGCTCTCGCGCCTGATCAGTTAGGCAGTGGCTTCTGCGCGCGGGCGATAGCTCGGACGTGCGGCCGACGCATCCGGATTGATCCGGCGGCGGGGCATGCCGTTCACCATGTTGCTGCGCACATCTGTGCGGGCGCTGCGCATGGCAGGCACAAAGCCGGCGTCGATGAGGTCGACATCCACTTCGTAGCCACGCTCGGCCCAATAGGCAGCAATTTTCTCACGCAGGCGCTTTGCGCCTTCTTCGTCACACCAGTCTTTCATTTTCTCTCTCTCCAGGCGTTTTTGTTTTTCAGGGCCGAAGGGCCCCTGCCTGTCCTTCTTAGGGTCTACATTTCTGCGAGCCGTTCGCGGCCCGTCTCGTGTGACTGCAAAATGACAATGTTGGCGTTCAATCTCAAGACCTATTTCAAATGAAACCAACGTAATGTTCTAGGATGAACAAACGTTCAGAATGAACATCTGTTCATATAGTGGAAATATGACGGCAATGTTTACGGTGTTCCTGTAGAAAAGCGTAAATCCCTTATACCACGCCTGTCCCGCAGATAGGTGACAGCCTTGATTTCGCCGCAATCCCCCGCCGAAAATCCCGCTCCCAAACCATGCATTGCAGCATATCATTGCATAGCAGCTATGACTCGGGTGTCACACAACTCGCAGGAGAATGTAGCCTGATCGGGGGACAGAAAGCTGATACACACGCTTCAGCTTTCCCGCTTGACCTCGCGACTCAGTCAGATTAACCCCGCTCTCTTCCGGAACGGGCGATTAGCTCAGTGGTAGAGCACTGCCTTCACACGGCAGGGGTCACAAGTTCGAACCTTGTATCGCCCACCATTTCCGTTCCTCCCGTCTCCGTCGAGCAAGGCCACCTGACACAATGCGTGGTCCCTTCCGCAAAGCGCGCTATAAGCCGCGCGATGAAATCGCTGCTTCGCTCTTCCATCGTCGCCGCCATCCTGGGCCGCCTGATCTGGGCATGGATGGCGCTGGTGGCCCATACAGTCCGCTGGACCGTCGAAGTGGACCCTGCCGCCCGTCAGGCATGGCGGGACCACGATGGCATCGTGGTCGCGTCCTGGCACTCCCGGATCATGATCCTGCCGTCAGCCTGGATCCGCTTCATTCGCGGCTGGAAAGACCGGGTGAATCGCGCAGCAATGCTGATCTCGTTGTCGCCGGATGGTGAAGCTGTGGCCCGGGCGATCGATCATCTCGACCTTCACGCAATCCGCGGATCGGCGGCGAACAAGAAAAAGCGCAAGGACAAGGGCGGTGCCCGGGCCATCGCAGAGGCCACCCGTCTGCTGAAAAGCGGCAGCGCCGTATGCATTACGCCGGACGGGCCCCGTGGCCCCGCCGAACGCGTCAGCCCCGGTGCGATCATGATCGCGCAGCGGGCCGGGGCACCAATCGTGCCTTACGCGCTGTCCGTGAAGCCCTGCTGGCGCCTGGACACCTGGGACAGATTCATCATTCCCTTCCCTTTCTCCCGCGGCGCCATCATTCTGGGCGCGCCGGTCGAAGCGCCCCGCTCTGCAGACCCTGAAACACTGCGCGCCGAATTGCAGGTTCGACTTGATGAAGTGACCCGCCGGGCTGATATGCTGTGCGGCCGCATATCGGAAACAGAAACGGATCCCGCTTCCAGATGACCTTCGCGCTGCACGTGTATCGCGTTCTGACCAGCGCGCTGTCGCCTTTCCTGGGCTTTGTGCTGAGTGCGCGGGTCAAACAAGGCAAGGAAGACTTCTCACGCCGGAATGAGCGGATGGCGCGGCACCTACCCGTGCTGCGCAACAATGGTGTGCTGGTCTGGCTGCACGGGGCAAGCGTCGGCGAGAGCCGCCTCCTGCTGGAACTCGGAAACCGTCTTCTGGACGAGCGGCCTGACCTGATGCTGCTGTTCACCAGCCAGACGCAGACATCGGCCAAGCTGATGGGACCGATGCTGCCCGACAACGCCGTCTATACAATGGCCCCAATCGATACGCCGGCCGCTGCCCGGCGTTTCATACGGCACTGGAAGCCCAGCCTCTGCATCTTCGGCGAAGGCGAGATCTGGCCCAACCTGATCCTTGAAGCCGAAAAGGCCGGAGCAAAACGCGCTCTGGTCAACGCACGGATGACCGAGAAGTCCGCGCAGGGCTGGCAACGCTTCCACCAGACCTTCCGGGCGCTTGTCGGCCGGTTCGACGCCGTGCTGGCGGCGGATGAGGACACCGCCCGGCGGCTGGCCAACCTGATGGGGAAGCCTGTCGTCTGTGCCGGCAATCTGAAATCTGCCCTGCCGCCGCCGTCCGCCAATGATGTTGAGCTGCGCCGGATGCAGGAATCCTTCAAGGGCCTGCGCAAATGCTATCTCGCCGCCTCCACGCATAACGGCGAAGAAGCCCTGTTCCTGGATGCGATGAAAGCTGCGCCGGACGCAGCCCTCATCCTTGCCCCGCGCCATCCGGAACGCGGCCCGTTGATTGAAGACCTCCTGCGTGCCCGGAACATTCCCTTCGCCCGGCGCTCACGCGGGGAAGCACCCAATACAAATACAAGAGTCCTGCTGGCCGACACGATGGGCGAGATGGGTATCTGGTTCCGGCTCGCCGATGCCGTCTATCTCGGCGGTGGGCACACGCCGGACGTCGGCGGACACAATCCGCTGGAACCGATCCGGCTCGGCAAGCCGGTGGTCTCCAGTCCGGATGTGTTCAACTTCGCCAACATGATGGAAGACCTGTCGGAGCGCGGTTTGATCCGCCTGCTCAAGACTCCCAAGGCCATCGGACGCGCGTTGGTGACCATGGCACCGCCGTCCAGTTCCTCACTCGACCTTCTTGAATATGAGGCCGACGCGCCCATGCAGGCGACGCTGGGGGCCATTCTTCCGCTGCTCCCGGAAAAAGGGCTGCTGGAATGAAGGCGCCGCACTTCTGGTCGGCCGGCCTTGATCCGAGATCCCGCGAAGCTGCGCCGCTGACCCGTCTTCTGCTGACGCCTCTCGCAGCGCTTTACACCTTCGGCATCCGCCGGAAGCTGTCCCGCGCCAAACCGGAATCCATCCCGGCACGGATTGTCTGCGTCGGCAATCTGACGGTTGGCGGTGTGGGCAAAACCCCGGTCGTGAAAGCCATCCGCCGCAGGGCCAGCGAAGCCGGCCTGCGCACGGCAAGCCTTTCGCGGGGCTATGGCGGCAAGCTTGAAGGCCCGCTGAAAGTGGATCCGGACAAACACAATTCCGCCGACGTTGGCGATGAGCCGCTGATGCTCGCCGCCACAGGCGAAGCCTGGATCGGGAAAGACCGCGCCGAAGCGGCCCGCACCATGGCAGAAGACGGCGTCCAGCTGATCGTCATGGATGATGGACACCAGAACCCGTCCGTCGCCAAAGACCTCTCCCTGATCGTGATCGACGCCGCCGCGCCCTTCGGCAATGGCCACGTTCTGCCCAAGGGGCCGCTGCGCGAACCGGTCGCCGACGGCCTGGCCCGCGCCGATGGCGTGATCCTGATGGGAGAAGGCAAGGAACTGACGGCGGTACAAAAGTCGCGATTGCCTGTGGTACGGGCCGGACTGGCCCCCGCAGGTGATGTGCCTGAAGGCCCACTGGTCGCGTTTGCCGGCATCGGCCGCCCGGTGAAATTCTTCGACAGCCTGACCGCAGCCGGCGCTGACCTACAGGACAGCGTGCCCTATGGCGACCATCACGCCTACACTGCAGGCGATTTGAAATTCCTGCATGACCTCGCCGCCGAGCGTGGGGCACGCCTGATTACAACGTCGAAAGACCATGTGCGCTTGCCTGCGGAAGAACGCGCGCGCATTCTTGTCTTTCCCGTCGAAGCCCGCTTTGAGGATGAGGCAGCGCTCGCCGCGCTCCTCGCCCCAATTCTCAAGCCAGTTCTCACGCCGGATAAAGCATGAGCGATCCGCAGCAGAAAACCGGATATGTCCGCCCGAAGGACATCGATAACCGTGCCAGCTTCTGGCAGCGGGTCCAGTGGCGGCTGGAAACGATCGCCTGGGACTGGATCTACTGGGCACCGGTCAAGGCGATGGGGCCGGAACGCGCGTCCAACTTTGGCGGCTGGCTGCTGCGCCAGATCGGCCCGCGACTGTCTCAGCACAAGACGATGCGGCGGAACCTGAAAATGGCATTTCCCGAATGGACGGAGGAGCAGGTGGAAGAAACCGCCCTCGCCGCCTGGGAATCTGCCGGGCGCACAGCGGGCGAGCTGCCGCACCTACCAAAGATCGATCCGTACACATCTGGACGAGTGGAAATCGTCGGCCTCGATATCCTGGACCGCATCCGCGACAGCGGGAAAGGCGCGGTGTTCATCTCCGGCCACTTCGCAAACTGGGAAATCATGCCGGCCGCAATCACCAAGCGGATCCCGCATGCGGTGATGACCTACCGGGCGCTCAACAATCCGCACATCGACCGGCGCATTTCGAAACTGCGTCATGACTACGGCACGGCGATCAACGCGCCGAAGGGCATCGGCACGCGGGAACTGATGCGGGCGCTTGCCAAGGGTTCCCCCATCGCGCTGATGAACGACCAGAAATTCAACGAAGGCGTGGCCGTCCCCTTCTTCGGCCGCGAGGCAATGACCGCACCGGGCCCGACGCGCCTCGCCTTGAAATACCAGGTGCCAATTGTACCTGTTTCAACCATCCGCACCGGCCCTGCCCGTTTCCGGATCGAGTTCCACGAGCCCTATGTGCCAGAAGATACCGGCGATTCAGATGCCGACATTCTGCGCTCGGTCACGCGGATCAACAAATTCCTGGAAGCGCAGGTCCGCGCCCATCCCGGCCAATGGTTCTGGCAACACCGCCGCTGGCCCAAGGAAGCCTGGAAGGAAGCCGGCATCACCTGATGTGCCGAGCTTGTCCTAGCTCAACATGGTTTCCAAGTCGGCAACTCTCTTTTCCGAATTCCCCCGTTTCCGGCACCGCTTGCTTAAAAAAAGCTAATTATGTTTCCCGGGTAGCTGCCAGGACGGCAGGGGGATTTACTTTTTACCAGGCGCTCGCCGGGAGGGCACTGATGAACGCATTCCAACTCGACCCATCCATGTTGAAGGGGCCGTCGGATACATCGCCGCAGATCATCGAGTCTTCGCTGAGGGCAATCCGCGAACACCTGGACATGCCGGTGGCCTACCTCTCGCAATTCGTGAACGGCCGCGTCGTTTACCGCAATGTCGATGCGCCCGGTTATGAGCATCTGATCCGCGCCGGCGCCAGCCGCAGCATGGATGAAGGCTATTGCGGCCTGATCATCGCCGGCCGCCTGCCGCAAATGATCCCGGACACGTCTGAGAACCAGCTGGCTGCCTCCCTGCCGATCACCCGCACCCTTCCGATCGGGTCTCACATTGCCATTCCGATCCATCTGGAAGATGGCACGATCTACGGCATGTTCGCCTGCCTCAGCCCGAAACCAAATACGAGCCTGAACTCGCGCGACCTGGAAACGATGCGCCTGTTCGCCAATCTCGCGACGCAGCAGATTCATGCCAATCACCGCACCGAGCGCATCATGCGCGAGAAGCGCATCCGCATCGAGTCCGTGCTGGAAGAGAAAGCCTTCGAAATCGCCTACCAGCCGATTGTCGACCTGGGTGACATGCAGCCGAAAGGCTTCGAGGCGCTGTCCCGCTTCTCCGCTGAGCCTTACCGCACACCGGACATCTGGTTCGCTGAAGCTGCCGAAGTGGGCCTTGCCGCCGAACTGGAACTCGCGGCCATCCGGCATGCCGTGCGGGCGCTGAACGTCCTGCCGGCAGACCAGTATGTGTCCGTCAACGCCTCACCGCAGACCGTGATCAACCCGGCCTTTGCGCCAGCCTTCTCCGGCCTTCCGCTGTCGCGCATCGTACTTGAGATTACCGAACACGCGATCATCGAGGACTATGACCTGTTCACGAAGTGCCTGGCACCGCTGCGCAAGCGCGGCCTGCGCATCGCAGTCGATGATGCCGGCGCCGGTCATTCCTCGCTGCGCCACATCATCCAGCTGAGCCCGGATTTCGTGAAAGTGGACATCAGCCTGACGCGCAACGTCGACGCCGACCTTGCCCGCCGCGCACTGATTTCTGCCCTTCTGCACTATACTCGTGAGACGAGCGCCCAGATCGTTGCAGAAGGTATCGAAACCGAAGCCGAACTGCGTACCCTGAAGCTGCTCGGCGTCCGCCGCGGCCAGGGCTACTTCCTCGGCCGCCCAAGCATCAACGCATTCGGTCCGCCGAAAGAAGAGCTACGTAAAGCGTAGGCATACTAACCCATCCCCTCTTGCAGCGCCGGTCCGAAACGACCGGCGCTTTTTTCTTGTCGTGGCCAACTGAACTGGCCGTTAGACACAGGCGCAAAGCAGCATAAAGTTCCTGCCGACTGAGAGGATGAATCGTCATGCATTATGGCCAGATCATTTCCTGTATCGCCCTTGCCTCCGGCGCGGCGATGGGGCTTGGCGCCCTGATCTCCCCGCGATGGGCGTCCGGTGTCGTGCGCCTCGTCGAAGATCCTGACCCGGCCCGCCCGGGCGGCTATTCGGAATTCCGCGCCACCTATGGCGGCCTGTTCCTGATGGCGCACCTGTCGGCGCTGCTGATCGCGATCTACCTGCCCGCCATCTATGCCGGATTTGCCGCCTTACCCCTCGCCCTCGGATGGATCGGCGCAGGCATTGGACGCTCGCTCTCTCTGCTGGTCGACAAGGACAAGAATCGCGCCCGCGGCCTCATCCCCGTCTGGATTCCGCTTGAAATTATCATCGGCCTGGCGATTGGATCCAACCTCATCCAGATTTACGAAACCATCCGGACCTTCATGCAATGACACAGAAACTCCTCACCAGCCTTGCGGCGCTCTTCCTCGTTGGCTGCGTGTCAACCCCAACTTTCGCCAACGCCGAGCAGGTCGATGTCGAGAAGGCAACCGAGATCCTCGGCAAATCGGTGGCGTACGACACGGTTGCAGGCCGCGGACAGGTCCCGGCTTATGCCGAATACCTTGCAGGCGAACTGAAGGCTGGCGGCTTTCCGGAGGAGGACGTTGAAATCGTCCCATTGGGCGAGACCGCGACCCTGATCGCAACCTACCACGGCCGGAACTCCAACGCGCCGATCCTGCTGAACGCCCACATGGACGTGGTCGAGGCGAACCCGGCCGATTGGGAACGCGCGCCGTTCACAATGGAAACCGACGGCACCTATTATTATGGACGCGGCGTGCTGGACGACAAGTTCGGCCTCACCATGCTGGTCACCACACTGCTGCGCCTAAAGCGCGAAGGGTTCGAACCCGAAAACGACATCATCCTTATCCTGACAGGTGACGAAGAGACCGCGCAAAAGACGGCCGAGACGATTGCACCGCTCTACCGGGATGCACGTTACGTACTGAACGCCGATGGAGGTGGCGGCACCTTGAACGAGGATGGCAGCTTCGCCTTCTACAGCCTGCAGGCTGGTGAAAAGACCTATGCAGACTTCAAGATCACCATCACCAATCCCGGTGGCCACTCCAGCCGCCCGACCGCGCACAATGCAATCGTCGACATGGCGGGTGTTCTGGAACGGATCGGCACTTACCAGTTCCCTGTCCGCTCAAGTGAACTGACGCGCGCTTTCTTCGCCGAAACGGCCAAGCGCACGGAAGGCGGTTTGGGCGAGGCGATGGCGCGCTTCTCGACAAATCCGGACGACGCCGAAGCCGCAGCAGAGCTGTCGAAACATCCGGAATATGTCGGTCAGGTCCGCACCACGTGCGTGCCAACCGAGATTACCGGCGGCCATGCACCAAACGCCCTGCCGCAGAGCGTGGTGGCGAACATCAACTGCCGTATCTTCCCCGGCATTCCGTCGCTCGACGTGATGGCGAAGCTGCAGGAACTGGCGGGCGAGAGCGCACAGGTGACATTCCCGGAAGTCTTCCCGCAGTCTGAAACCTCACCGCTGCACCCGGAGGTCATGACCGCGCTGCGCAAGGCCGTCGATGCCCAGGCCCCCGGACTGCCGATTATCCCGTCCATGTCCGCCGGCACGACGGACGGCCTGTTCTTCCGCAAGGAAGGCATCGATACCTATGGCGTCACCGGCATCTTCATGAAGCCTTCGGACGAGTATGCTCACGGCCTGAACGAGCGTGTGCCGGTCGCCTCCATCCCCGGCGCACTGGACCATTGGTATGTGCTGATCACTGAACTGTCGAAGTAACCGGCAGTCAAAATCCCTTGCATCAACGGCCCGGATGACGGATTCGGGCCGCTGACATTGAAAGGAAGCCATCATGACGGAGCGTCGAGAGACGGGCCGCCTGCGCCGCAAGCCTGCTAGCGCGAGAGGCAAACCGGGCGACAAGCCCAACTACAAATCTGGCCCTCGGGGTAAATCCAGCGCACCACGCGGTCCGGCTGAAGAAACCGACTGGAGCGAAGGCGAGCGGATCGCGAAGTATCTCGCACGGGCTGGCGTTGCCTCCCGTCGCGAAGTCGAGCGCCTTATCGAGGAAGGCAAGGTCACGGTCGACGGCAAGAAGCTGGCGTCACCGGCCTTCAAGGTCACCGGCAAGGAACTGATCCGCGTCGGCCGGCGCACCATCTCCGCCCCGGAAGCAACGCGCGTCTGGCGCTATCACAAGCCCTCCGGCCTGATCACAACCAATGTGGACCCGGAAGGCCGCCGGACCATCTTTGACGAACTGCCCCGCACGCTGCCCCGCGTCGTCACGGTCGGCCGTCTCGACCTCACCACTGAAGGCTTGCTGCTGCTCACCAATGACGGCGCCCTCGCCCGGGCTCTGGAACTGCCTTCCAGCGGGTTGGAACGGACCTATCGCGTCCGTGCCCATGGCACTGTGACGCCGGAAAAGATCGAAAAGCTCGCCCAGGGCATCACGGTCGAGGGGGTGAAATACCAGCCGATCCGGGCGGTGCTGGATCGTGAGACCGGCGCCAACAACTGGCTGACGGTGACGCTGGCCGAAGGCAAGAAGCGGGAGGTACGCCGCGCGCTAGAGTCGCTGGACCTGATGGTCAACCGGCTGATCCGCGTCTCCTATGGCCCGTTCGAACTGGCGGAACTGAAACCGGGACAGGTGGACGAAGTCCCGCCTGACCTGCTCGTCCAAGCGGTTGGCGACTTGTACGAGGGCGTCAAGCACTCGGCGCCTGCCTGGAACGGCGGCGCACCTCCGCGGTCGAAACCGGCCGTCAGGAACAGCAAACCCGGCCCGAAGCCTGTCTCGAAACCGGCGGCGAAAACACGCGGCAAAAAAGGCCGGAAGCCAGAGGAAGAATGGTCAACCAGCCCCGATCGTACTTCCCCCAAGTCACGCCTTGGCACCAAGCCGCCTTCCGGTAAGCTGTCAGGCAGCAGAAAACGCAGCAAGCCACGCTGAGACGGCGCATAAAATGCCGCCCGTGGTCATCGCCATAAGGGAGGCATTGCATGACGCTTCAGAACGTGACCGACACCTACCAGCAAGAGGTGCCGCCCCACGCGCCAGCCAACGAACCGGTCTACGACCTCGCCCCGCCGGTCGATCTGACCGATCCGGAAGTGTTTTCCAGTCATGGCGGCTACACGCACGAAGCCTTCGCCATGATGCGTCAGAAAGCGCCGGTCATGTGGCATCCGGAAAAGGCCGCCGCCGGCTTCTGGGCCGTCACGCCGTATGAACTGGTGAAGAAGGTCGAACTGGACCCGGCGACGTTCTCGTCCCAGCGCGGCGGCATCTTGATGACCTATGGCCTGCCGGATCAGCCGCGCCATCCGCTGCTGCATTCCTCCAGCTTGAACAGCCTGATCAATCTTGACCGACCCTATCACACGCCGCTGCGGATGGAGCACATGCACTTCTTCCGCCCCGGCTTCGTCGCCGAACTTCGCAAGCGCGTGGATGCCTATGTGACCGAACTGCTCGACGCGATGGAGAAGCAAGGCCCCGTCGTGGACATGGTGGAGATGTTCTCCGCCGAACTGCCGCTGTTCACCCTATGCGAAATCCTCGGCGTTCCGGCGGCCGACCGGCCGAAGCTCGTCCACTGGATGCACTTCCTGGAGACATCGCAATACCGGGCCCAGCAGGAAGGCCTCGGCAATGTGACGCCGGAAGACATCATGGAGTTCGTCAACGAGATTCAGGCGATGTTCGACTTCGGCCGTCACCTGCTGGCCGAACGCCGCAAGGAGCCGAAAGAAGACCTGCTGTCAGCCATCGCCAACGTCGAGATCGACGGCCAACCGCTCAGCCCGGAATTCCTGGACGGATCCTGGCTGCTGATTGTCTTTGCCGGAAACGACACGACCCGGAACTCTCTTTCCGGAACGATGCGCCTGCTGACGGAATTCCCGGACCAGAAGGCGAAGCTGCAGGCCAATCCCGACCTGTTTCCCAACTTCGTCCACGAGGCGATCCGCATGGTCTCGCCGGTCACCTATATGCGCCGCACGGCAACGGCAGACACCGAACTCGGCGGCCAGCCCATCGCCGAGGGCGACAAGGTGGTCATGTACTATGCTGCGGCGAACCGCGACCCGGCGAAATTCCCGGACCCGAACCGGTTCGACATCACTCGGGAGAACGCGAAGGAGCATCTCGCCTTCGGGCATGGGCCTCATGTCTGCCTGGGCCAGCGCGTCGCCAACATGCAGCTTGAAGCGGCTTACCGGCAAATTCTGACGCGCTTCCCGGATGTGAAATGGACCGGCGAGCAGACCATCGCGCCGAACAATTTCGTTCACGCCATCTCCAGCCTCATGGTGGATCTCGGATCATGACAGATACACTCGTTACGCGGCAGGACAATGATGGCTGCGCCATCCTGACCCTGAACCGCCCGGACAAGCTGAATGCGCTGACGGTCGGCATGTTCCGGGAGCTCCGCTCGCACGTGTCCGATCTCTACAAGGACGACTCCATTGGCTGTGTCGTCCTGCGCGGTGCCGGCAAGTGCTTCTCCGCCGGGCACGATCTGGCAGACATTGCCGAGGGCGAAGCCGTGCCGTCCCGCGGCTGGCATTCGGAAACGCTACGCCTGATGGAGCGCCTGCCGAAGCCTGTGATCGCTGCCGTGCACGGGCACTGTTACACCGGCGCGCTGGAAGTCGCGCTGGCGGCGGACTTCATCATCGCCGCCGAGAGTGCGCGTTTTGGCGACACACACGCCAAATGGGCCCTGACGCCGATCTGGGGCATGAGCCAGCGCCTGCCCCGCCGCGTCGGCATCGCGACCGCAAAGCGCCTGATGTTTACCGCCGAAATGATCCGCGCAGACGAAGCCTTCCGCATCGGACTCGCCGAAATGATCGTACCGGACGCCGAGTTCGACGCGGCAATTGAAAAACTGGCCGGACAGATCACGGAAAACTCTGCCTTTTCTCATGCGGCCAACAAGCGGCTTCTGGAAGCCACCGATGCACGCGATATGGACAGCGGCCTGCAATGGGAGATACTTAACAATGAGGGCGTGGGGCCTGACATGCAGGCTCGAATCGGGGCCTTTACAGGAAAGTCACCGAAAGCAAAGACATGAGCGATTTTCTCATCCGGCGCGACGACCTGCGCGACGTCAAATGGACCGACCGGCTCGCAACACCGCTGGCCGATGGTTGCGCGCGGCTCAAGATCGAAGCCTTCGCCCTGACCGCCAACAATGTCACATACGCCACCTTTGGCGATGCGATGAAATACTGGGACTTCTTCCCGGCGGCTGACCCGGCTTACGGGCGCGTCCCGGTCTGGGGCTTTGCGACGGTTGAAGAGTCCAAGGCCGAAGGCGTGACGGCTGGCCAGCGGGTCTACGGATACCTTCCGATCTCGGATCGCTTCGATGTCGAGCCCTCGAAAGTGAGCAAAGCCAGCTTCGTGGACGGCGCTGCGCACCGCCAGCCCATGGCCGCCATCTACAACACCTATATCTTCACAGCCGCGGACCCTTCCTACGACGCTGAGTCCGAGGCACAACAGATGCTGTTCCGGCCGCTGTTCACCACCGGATGGATGATCGACGACTCGCTGATGGAAACCGGTGATCCGATCCCGGAAACGGTTGTGATATCTTCGGCCTCTTCTAAGACCGCTCTCGCCCTCGCGCATTGCCTGAAACAGCGTGGCAATGTGGACACCGTGGGGCTGACCTCCAAAGGCAACAAATCCTTCGTGGAATCTACCGGGCTGTATGGCCGGGTGAGAACCTATGGCGATGTAGACCGTCTGCATGCACGCGGACTGACCGCCTTTGTCGACTTTCTCGGCCGCCCCACCCTGACGGCAGACGTGCACAATGCGCTGAAAGACCGGCTCGTGCGCAGCCTTGTCATTGGTGTAACGGACTGGGAAGGCAATCGCACCCCGATCCAGCTGCCCGATCCGCAGCCGGAGTTCTTCTTCGTACCGACCTATGCGGCGGAGCGTACCAAGCAACTCGGGGCCAACACGCTCAATGCGAAGCTCGGCCAGTCGCTCCTGAGTTTCTACAAGGCGTCACGCAAGTTCGTGAAACCGAAACAAGCCAAGGGACACGAAGCCATCTCTGCCGCCTGGCAGAAAACGCTGGATGCGGATGTGAGCCCCTCCTCCGGTCTTATCCTCACGCCGTGAGGCGGGCATGAAAAGCGTAAAGCAACTGCTTGCCGAGTTGAGGGACGCCGCAAACGGCGCGCCGCGTATTTATGTGCCCGGCGGCCCGGCGGAACCTGCCTGCGTAGCGGACGCCCTGCGCGAAACACCCGACCTGGCGGACGGCACCACCTTCGTGGGTCACTGGCTGCCAGGTATCAACCGGACAGCCTGGACCGATTTTCACCCGAACGCGTCTGCTGAAGGGACATTCCTCTATTCGGAATACCGCACCGCATTCGAGGAAGGTCGTTACAGGCTGTGCCCCATCCATTATTCGGAAGCCTATGAATGGCTGAAGTCGGTTCCGTTGGATGCCGCTTTCATTCCTGTCTCTGCCCCGAACGAGCAGGGAGACGTCTCACTCAGCCTCGGCACTGATATGTCGCCGGCACTCGCGGATCGCAGATATATCCGCCGGATTGCTGTAGTCCGGCCGGACATGCCGTTCCCGGCAAGTGCCCCCCGCCTGCCTCTTTCGGACTTTACGGATGTTCTGGAAGACACCGCGCCGCTCATCACGCTCACCGATCCGCCTCTCTCGGATGAATCAAAAGCGATCGCGGCACATGTCGCAACTTTGCTGGATGAAGGGTTCACCATCCAGTCCGGCATCGGCAGCGTGCAGCAGATCGCGATGGCTGCGGCAGCGCACCATCGAAATATCCGTATTCATACAGGCATGATCACTGACGCGACGATGGAAGCGCTGAATGCCGGGTCGATCGCACCAGAGCCCGGCACGATCCTGACGGGTACGGCCATTGGTACACCGCCGCTCTACACGACAGCCGGAAAGGATGCGCGCTTCAATTTTCAGCCTGTGAGTGTCACCCATTCCGTGCCTGTGCTGGCCGCCATCCCCCGCCTTGCCGCCATTAATGGCGGCGTGGAAGTCGACTTGTTCGGACAGCTGAACTCCGAATGGGTCAAGGGACGTCAGGTTGCCTCCACCGGCGGGCTCGGCAACTTCGTGCGCGGGGCGCAATTGTCCGAAGGCGGGCGCAGCATCATTGCCCTGCCGGCCACCGCCCGTGGCGGCAGCCTGTCCCGGATTGTCGTGCAGCTTGCCTCACCCACAGTGACGCTCAGCCGGGCAGAAGCCGGCTATGTCGTCACCGAATACGGAGTTGCGGACCTAACCACGGCCGACATCGACCAGCGCGCGGAACGGCTGATCGCCATTTCCGCGCCTGACTTCCGGGACGAGCTCGCCAACCAATGGGCCAAGCTGCGCGCCAGCCTCTAGCCGCGCGCACCTTCCAGTTTCCGCTTCTTGCCACCGCGGCTACGGCTACCCGGCTTACCACCGGCCTTGCCTGTGCCTTGAGTCTTTCCCTTGCCCTGCGGGCGGGAAGAATTCGGCGGACGGCGCTGGCCACCACGTCCACCAGTACCGCGCGCCGGGCCTTTTGGCTTGTAGAGACGCTCGTTCGGGTCAGGCGTCGGCAACAGATCGACTTTGGTGCCTTCCGGCGCCTTCAGCACATCGATTTGCATATCGATCGTCTTCTCGATGTCGCGCAGGAAATAGCGCTCGTCTTCCGCGACGAAGGAGACGGCAAGACCTGTCCGGCCGGCGCGAGCCGTCCTTCCGATACGGTGCACATATTGCTCAGGCACGTTCGGGACTTCGAAGTTCACGACATGGCTGATGCCGTCGATGTCGATGCCGCGGGCGGCAATGTCGGTTGCCACCAGCACCTTGCAGGTGCCGTTTTTGAAAGCATCCAGCGCCTTCATGCGTTGGGGCTGGGATTTGTTGCCGTGAATTGCGCGCGCATCCAGGCCCTTGGCCAGAAGCTTTCGGACAACCTTGTCGGCACCGTGTTTCGTCCGGGTAAAGACGAGGGCCCGGTCGATTTCCGGATTGTTCAGGACATCAAACAGAAGTTCGAGCTTGTCATTGTTGGACACGTGATACACGCCCTGGTCCACACGCTCTGCCGTGGTGGAAGGCGGCGTCACCGAGACGCGTACCGGCTTATCCAGAAATTGCTGGGCAAGATCGGAGATCAGCTTCGGCATGGTGGCCGAAAACAGCAGCGTCTGCCGGTCTTTCGGCACCTGCGCCACGATCTTCTTCAGGTCGTGGATAAAGCCCATATCGAGCATCTGGTCGGCTTCGTCGAGGATCAGGACTTCGATTTCCTGAAGGCTGACTGCCTTCTGTCCGACAAGGTCCAGCAAGCGGCCCGGTGTTGCCACCAGAATGTCGGCACCGCCCTGAAGGGCGCGGCGCTGAGCATTGATGTTCACGCCGCCAAATACGGTCTGCACGTTGCAGTCCATGTGGCGGGAATAGGTACGGAAGCTCTCTGCGATCTGTCCGGCAAGCTCGCGTGTCGGCGCCAGCACAAGGACACGGGCACTCCGTGCCCGGCGCTTCTGCGGAAACTCAAGCATGAAGTCGAGCGTCGGCAGCGCGAAGGCTGCCGTCTTGCCGGTGCCGGTCTGCGCGATGCCGAGAAGATCCTTGTCTTCCAGAAGCAGCGGAATGGCCTGTGCCTGGATCGGGGTCGGCGTTTCATAGCCTTCTTCCGTAATTGCCCGCATCAGCAGCGGATTCAGGCCGAGGTCTGAAAACTTGGTCATGTAGTGTCTTTCATTCGAGCGGGCGCGCGGCATGCCTGCGCGCTGCCAGCCCTGGAGGGTTTAATTTTGTGGAAGCCCCGCGCGATCAGGGGCAACGGCATTGATTGAATGCCTGAAGGGGCTGGCCGGTCGCGGCGGGAATGCCCGCTGCACGTTTCACGCTGCCTGCCCCATGCACCGGTTCCGGCGCGTCGACATGGGCCACATGGCCCTGTTTGTATGAACAGTCAATGAAGCGGATGAGAAAACCCGCCGGCGTCTCCCCGGTCAGCGCGCCGTGACGATGAACTCTGTCCGCTCATTCCGGTCGCGGGCCGCTGCGGAATTGCCGCTGTCGATCGGCCGGGATTCGCCATAGCCTTCGGCCGTCAGGACAGCTTCATCCACACCATGTTCAATCATGTAGTCGCGGATTGCATCGGCGCGCTGACGCGACAGCTGGAGATTGTAGCTGTCGGATCCACGCGAGTCCGTGTGCTCGGCAATCTCGATATTATAGGCGGAACAAAGTCGGGCGATGCCGGTCGCTGTATCCACCACCGGCAGCTCAGCCGCATTCAGCGCGGCCATATTCACCGGGAAATCGATGTCGTCGACCCGTAGGGTCTGATCAAAAGCATCCTGGCAATCATCCAGCGACAGGTCGCTGTTCATGAGACGCGTAAGGCCTGCCCCCAGCGTGTCCTCCCGCCCTTCGACCGCCATCGCATTGACGATCAGGCTGACTTTTTCAGCGCCTTCCGGATCATTCTGGATCGCCGCTTTTGCCGTAAGGAAGCTGACGTCCCGGGCGGCCAGTCCCGGCGCTGTCCCAACGACGGCAGCAACGCCGTCACGGACCTGCAGCCCAAGCCAGGGATAGCCGGTGGTTTCGAAAGTCTGCTCCAGTTTCGCCGCCCAGCCGACCGGTTCTCCCGACATGTCGGTGATCGGGGCTGGTTCAGGACGGGACGATGCGTCCGCCCGCATGACCAGGATCTTGCCATTGCGGATCTGGTAGGTGCCGTCGGAGATCGGAATACAGTCCGCTTCGGCGACCGAGGCCGCCTTCTGTGCGGTTGGAGCGCTGTCCTGCCCCGAACAGGCGGCCAGCGCCAGGACTGCCGCAGCGCCGGTAACCATTCGTGTCGCCAGAGCCATCTTGTCTTTCCTTATGCCTTCAGGATCCGTGTTTCTCACGGAGCCCATGCATGATCCGGGCCGGTTGCGTCCGGATCCCCGAACAGCATCCGGCGTTCACCCCGCCTTGTCAAAACCCTTCGCGGGCCGGGCGAGGTGCCGCCGGTAAACGCGGTCAGTCTTCGTTCTTGTAGACCACGCCGCCTTTCATCACGAAGTCGACATCTTCGAGTTCCGTGATGTCCTTCAGCGGGTCGGCCGTGACCGCGATGATGTCGGCATACTTGCCCACCGTGATGGTGCCGATGTCGGCATCCATTTCGACATGTTCGGACGCGATCACCGTCGCGGACCGGATGGCCTCTTCCGGCGTGAAGCCCGCGCCCACCATCAGGGCAAATTCCTGCGCATTATCGCCATGCTTCGAGACGCCCGTATCCGTGCCGAAGGCCACGTTCACACCGCCCTCATGTGCCCGGCGCAACATGTCTTGCATCAGCGGGCCGACGATGGCTGCCTTCGCGCGGCTGGCTTCCGGCAGCCATGGCTCGTTCACCCAGCCTGTCACGGTTGCCCCGGCCAAAACGGTCGGCACCAGCGTGGCGTTGTGTTCCTTGAACAAGGCGATGGTTTCGTCGTCGGTGTAAGTCCCGTGCTCGATGGAATCGATGCCGGCACGCAGGGCGGATTCGATGCCGACCTTTCCGTGCGCGTGGGCCGTCACCTTGCGACCCATGGAGTGCGCCGTCTCGACGATGGCTTCCAGTTCAGCAGCGGTGAATTGCTGCTCAAGACCGGCCTTGGTGTTGGACAGGACACCGCCCGTCGCCGTGATCTTGATAACGTCAGCCCCTTCCTTCACCTGCTGGCGGACTGCCCGGCGGCAATCGTCCGCGCCGTTGCAGATATTCTTGCCGGTGAACAGCGCCATGACTTCCGGCGAATAGCCGTTGATGTCGCCATGTCCACCGGTCACGGACACGGCCTGTCCGGCGGCCCGCATGCGCGGCCCGGGCACCAGCCCTTTCGCGATGGCATCGCGCAGGCCGAACACGGCATCGTTTGAACCGCCCACGTCCTGCACGGTTGTGAAGCCGGCCAGCAGCGTCTTGTGCGCGTAGCCTGCGCCGTCGAAGGCCTGGTCGACCGTCGTGTCCTCGAACGTCTTGATCCGTTCGCCCGGTCCGTTCTCGCTGGTGATATGCACATGGCTGTCGATCAGACCCGGCAGCACATAGGCATTGCGCAAATTGATCACCGGCACACCTTTCGGTCCGGGCTTGTAACCTGCTTCGACAGAAACAATCCGTCCATCTTCGACGATGATTGTCTGCTTGCGCAGATAGCCATCCCCCGGCGTGGCCAGCAGGTAACCCGCATGGATCACCGCTTCCTGTGCGTTTGCCATGCCTGCAAATGCCAATGCCGCCGCCGCGACCAGTCCAAAGCGTTTCATGAGATAATCCCTCCAGTTGGGAGGAGCCTAGCCCCGTCCCCACAACACCGCAATCGGTGCACTACTCTTCTATCAGACGACCGTCCGAATCTCTTTTTTCCGGTCCATGCACCCGGGCGCGTCCATCGCCAAACGCGGCATCGCGGGCCCTCAACGTGGCTTTCAATCCCTTTTCAGCGACACTCGCCCTGAAGCCATCCGCCGCGCGCGTATTGTGCCCGCGTACATCGTTCTCGACCGCGAGCCGCTGGAGGGTGCGCGCCCCCATAAGCTCCATGGCGAGGTTCACGATCCGCTTGTTGGCGGACAGGAGGTCCGGGTCGATTTTCGCCATGCGGCTGGCAAGGCCGACGACCTCGTTTTCGAGGTCTTCGCCCGGGACGGCCTTCATGACCAGGCCAATGGCCTGCGCCTCCGTGCCAGTCACGGTGTCGCCGGTGAGAAGCAAGCGCTTCGCCCATTGCGGGCCGCAATTGTAGACCCAGAAATTGTTGGGCAGCGCGCCTAGATCCCGTGCAGGCGGAAAGCCGAAGGTCGCATCATCTGCGGCAATCACCATGTCGGCCAGCAGGGCAAGGTCACATCCGCCCGCCAGGCAATAACCATGCACTTTGGCAATCACCGGCTTGTGCATGTCGAACAGCGCCATCCGCCAGCGCTGCTGGCGCTCCAGTTGCCAGGCGTCGTCATCGATGCTTCGACCCCCGCGATAGGACTTGGTTTCCTTGTCCTCCACCGGGGACACGGGCACGTCTCCGTCGGCGCCGGAAAGGTCATAGCCGGCGCAGAAAGCCCGGCCGGCACCCTCGAGGATCACACAGTGTACGGACCGGTCATTGTCCGCTTCCCACAGGGCCGCGGACAGTTCGGACTGCATGACATAGGAGAGCGCGTTGAGCTTGTCGGGCCGGTTCAGCGTGATCCGTGCATGACCGTCCTGCGTGGAATAGAGAATTGTGTCGAATCCATTCATGGGCTGGCCTTCTTCCAGGACACATCCAGACGCGGCTGATCGCGGAATTCGTCCGTACTGTCGGGCTCCCACGGGAACAGGCCATCATCCCCCGGCCAGAAAATCTGGATCATCCCCCCGAGCGGCGGACGGTCCGTTTCGCGGCGGACCATGATGTTGATCGCACCGACTTCGCCAAGATGTTCCGGATGTACCGGGCGCAGCTCGACATCGGCTTCATTCAGCACACCATCCATGCGGAGCGGTTCACCGGTCCATTTCTTTTCTTTCACCAGTTTGGCGGCGACATTGTGCATCATGCCATCGGCCGTCTCACGGTTCAGGCCGAAGACCACCAGTTCCGGCAGGCCGAACTTTTCCTGCATGCCCACGGTCACGGTAAACAGGAGGCGCGAATTCGGATCCGCCGGGTTTTTCTGGACATAGACCTTTGTCCAGCCGTCACGGTCAACATTGTCGGCCACGGCCTGCAGTTCGGGGGAAAGTGCCATAGTGGTCTCCTCAGGCAGGCAGCTTGTCTGCTGGATAAGCGGGATAGCTGGCTTTCATCACACCGTGATTGAGCAGCATTTCCGCGATTTGCTTGTCTCCGGTCTTGTCGAAGAATTTCGTGCGGATCCAGTAATTCTCCACCCGGCGGCTTTCCGACAGGGCGACCACTTCGCGGCGCAGGATGTAAGTCTCCCCCACCAGAAGCGGGCCATTGACCATACGTACTTCGAGGTCCGCGAACAGGCCGATCGCCGGCTGCTTGACCGGGAACTTTGCTGTGCGGCTGGAGTAATTGCCCAGCACACTGACCATTTCCAGCGGCACAATCGGCTTGCCCCATGGTCCGGCGGAGGCATCGCTGTAAACCGCCATCGGCTCGGTGATGACTTTCAGTTTGTCGGCGAGTGAGAACGGGTAGAGGCTTCCCATATGCTGGTGCATGCCCATGGTCACGGTCTCGTCGGCGATGCCGGTCATGCCGACCTTCATGTCTTCCAGAATGACGAGATCGCCCGGCGGGCGCAACTTCTTCATCCGGCCTTCCAGAAGGGTCTCGCCATGATCCGGCCCGATGGAGGCGCTCGCCTCCAGCACGGGTGTGCCGTCTTCCTTGAAGGCGCGGCACAGGGTGCGGCTTTCGCCGGGCGCCGGACGGTCGACCTCAACGCGCACTTTCTCGCCTTCGAACACCATGTTCAGGAAGTGGCTGGAGAAGCAGCCGCGCTCGAACCAGTCATTGCCCCAGATGTCAGCCAGATAAGGCACAAACTGGGAAAAATGCGTCGGCCCTTCGATGGGGCCTGCCTTGATGCCGAGGCGTTCGGCTTCGCTGTCATCATGCAGGCTCTTGTGCCCGTCATAGGATTGTTCCTGCAGCATCTGCACGGGCGCTCGCAGCGGCCCCTTGATTGTCTCGGTCATGGCGTTTCCCTTTTTCTGAAGTCTGCCACCATCATGGCACGGCGTCACCCAGCGGTGACGCGGCCTCCATATCGATGGCGTGTTGAACTGCCTTGTAGAATGCCTTGCGGGCTTCCCATTCGCCGCCCGTGTCGCCCAATGCAGACGTCCAGCTGGCATTCGAGGCGATAACGAGGTTGCGGTTTGGATCGATAAAGATGCCCTGGCCAAAAATGCCATCAGCCTGGTACGATCCGTCATCCCACGTCCACCATTGATAGCCATAGCCTTCGCCGGGTGAGCCAATGTCGGCTTGCGTCACGGTGGCGGCTTCAATCCAGCCCTCAGGCAGCACATTCTGTCCGCCGGCTTTGCCGCCCTCAAGCATGAACTGGCCGAAGCGCGCAAAGTCCCGCACCGAGGCCTGGATGCAACAGCCGCTGATTTCATGCCCGTCATTGCCGAGCAGCCAGGTCGCGTCCTGCGCCATGCCATAGGGCGCCCATATCTTTTCGGAGAGATACCCGCCGAGGTTCCGGCCCGTGGCGCGGCTCACCAGCACACCGATCAGGTTGGTCTCGCCCGTGGAATAGTTCCACACCTCCCCAGCCGGATGCGCGCGCCCGAGGCCTGCCATATAGGTCGCCAGCGCGCTGCGCCCTGGCTCCGCCTCCTGCTGGTCAAACCGGGCAACATCGGACTGGGGGTCGCTGTAATCCTCGTTCCAGTCGATCCCAGACGTCATGGTCAGCACCTGACGGACCGTCACGCCATCATACGCCGAGCCCTTCAATTCATCGATATAGTCCGACACCGGATCATCCAGGCTGCGGATAGCTCCGTCCTTCACGGCAGCGCCGACCAACGTGGAGGTCAGGGATTTGGCGACGGAAAAACTGGTCCAGCGGCCATCCGGACGGAAGCCCATCTCATAGCGTTCCAGCCGGACTTTACCGTCCTGCAAAATAACCAGGCCTGCTGTCCGGTTCGCAGCAAGATAGGCATCCAGATCAAGGCCCAGGTCCAGCGGCTCGCCTTCGGGCAGGTCGCGCGCCGTATCGCCATGGGCAATGGCATGAGACTCGATGACGAAAGGAATACGGTCGATCATGCGGAAGCCCGCATCGCGCTGCGCCTGGTTCCAGAACAAGACGTCCCGACCATAGGGCTGGTGCGCCAGCAGCGCGCGCCATTCCGGCCCGATCAGGATCCAGCCTATCCCCGACGCGACGATCAGCGCGGCGAACACCAGGCTCATGCGTTTCAGAATGACCATGTCCGCTTCCTCCTCACACCTTTCCACCACGCTCCGGACCAAACCGCCATCCCAGGAAAGACAAAGTCAGCAACAGGCCGGACAGGCAAAGCGTCAGCGTGGTCGTGCCATGCCAGCCGGCATGTTCGTAAGCATAGGTAGCGCCCCAGCTGGCCATGCCTCCACCGACGAACATCAGCACGATATAGGCCGTCATCAGGCGCGTCCGGACGCCGGGCAGCAGGCTGAGGAACGTCATCCGGCCGGTGATGTCGATCAGCGGGCCCACGACATTCATCATCATGATCGGAATCAGCAGCAACCAAAGGCTGTGCCCGAACAGGCCCAGAAGGCAGACAGCGCTGAACTGCAGCACGGCAATGTAGACCCGCGCCTTGCGTGGCCCGATCCGGTCGGCCCAGGCCCCCATGGGCGGTGTGGTCATCAGGTTCAGCAGCGACACCGCCGCCAGATAGCCAACCGTGTCGGCGCCATAGCCCATGGCCGGACTGGTCAGGTACAGGCCGAGGCCCAGCCAGACCGACAGGAAAATGCCGAAGCCCAGCCCCTGGATGGTGCCCGACAACAACACTTCTGGATGCTTCCGGATGATCGGAAAGACAGACAGGACAAGGCCGACATAATTATGCTTCGGCGCATCCTTGTCGGACTTTTCCCGCTCATCCATGATCCGTGGCAGCATGAAGGTCACCGTCGCCATTACCGCCGCCGCGATGAAGTAGACCGTGCGCCAGCCCAGATGTTCCCCCACCCAGCCGGCCCCGACACGGGCCAGCAGAATGCCGCCGATCACGCCGGTGGTTAGTGTCGCGGTTACCTGGCCGAGCCGCTCCGGCGCCACGCGCTTGGAGGCATAGGCCGGCAACAAATAGGGGGTGATGGTGGAGAAGCCGAGAAAGGTGGAGCCCGCCACGAAGACCCGGAAGTCGGTCGCCACAGCCATGACGATCAGTCCTGCCAGCTGGCCGGTGGCGAAGATGGTCGCCAGCTTGCGGTTCGAGACCCGGTCGCCCAGCGGCAGCAACAGCAGGATGCCCAGCGCCAGCGCAATCTGGTTCAGGGCCGGCACCAGTCCGATCTCGGAGGGCGACACGCCAAAATCCTTCGCCACCAGGGCGATGATCGGATGAATGTAATAAGCGTTGGCCGTGACAACAGCACCCGCCAGGGTCAGCAGGATCAGATCCCGCCGCCCCAGGCGCTGTGTGTGTTGAGCCGGGTGGTCCCCGTCACCGGATGGGTCGGGCGTCACCCCGGCATCCCGGCACGGCGGGCATAGCTGGCGGCAAATTGTGCCAGCGGCACGACCCGGGCGGCATTGCTTTCCGCATTCGCGCTGTTTGCCGTGCCGTCGCGCACACGGCCGATAATGCCCTGCAGGATGCCTGCCAGGCGGAAGCCGTTATAGGCGAAGTAGTAGTCGAGCTCCGGCAGGCCGTCGCGGCCCGTATGCTTGCAGTAGAGTTCGACATATTCTTCCATGGTCGGGATACCCCAGGCCTTGAGGTCCTTGATCGCCATGATCGAGCCGCGCGTGGAATCACCCGGCGGCATCACCCAGTTCATCAGGTGGTAGGAAAAGTCCGCCAGCGGATCTCCCAGCGTGCAAAGCTCCCAGTCGAGCACGGCAATGACTTTCGGCTCTGTCGGGTGCAGCACCATATTGTCGAGGCGGTAGTCACCATGGACGATGGTCGTCCTGTCACCCGGCGGGATGTTTTTCGGCAGCCATTCGATCAGCTGTTCCATTTCCGGAATATGCTGGGTTTCGGACGCCTTGTACTGCTTCGTCCAGCGGTGGATCTGGCGGGCAACATAGTCGCCTTCCTTGCCGAAGCCTTCGAGGCCGGCGGCGCGCCAGTCGACATTGTGCAGGTCGGCGAAGGTCTTCACCTTGGCCTCATAGATGGCTCGGCGCTCGGCGGGCTCATAGTCTGGCAGCGTGCCGTCCCACAGGATCCGGCCTTCGACCATGTCCATGACGTAGAACATCGTGCCGATGACCGAGTCGTCTGTGCAGAGGCCATAGGGACGGGCCACCGGATATCCGAGCGGGTAAAGCGCGGAAATCACGCGGAATTCCCGGTCCACGGCATGGGCGCTGGGCAGCAGCTTGCCCGGCGGCTTGCGGCGCAGCACATACTTCTTTTTCGGGGTCACCAGCTGGTAGGTCGGATTCGATTGGCCGCCCTTGAACTGGCGCACTTCCAGCGGGCCTTCATAGCCCTCGACATTTTCTTCCATCCAGGCGGCCAGGGCCGCCTCGTCGAACTTGTGCGTCTCAGCTACCTCTTTGGTGCCGCTGAACAGATCGTTTGCTGTTGGCGCGTCGGCCATTTTCCTGCCCTCATTTCCGCAATTTTTCAAAGGATACCATACTCACGGGCCACGCTGCGCCAAGGCCTTCCGCGACGTCCGCGTGACCTGCCCGGCAAGGAAAGGCACGCGACATGCTCCAGATCAAAACCCTGATCACAGCGATCACTATCATTTGCATCGCCAGCGTATGCGTGGCGGGGCTTGTCACGTTCATGATCTGGCGAGAAGCTGGCCGTATGCTGCATCATGGAAAGGCAGCTTCCCTAACGGCAAAGACAGCACAACTTGCTGCACCTGTGAGGAGTAAAAAGGCACCATGAGACGTTTTCTGACCTTCACCAGTGTGAGTCTCGCCGCCCTTTGCCTTTCTGCCCTGCCCGCGGCGGCGATTCCCGTGGATCCGCAGGGCCTCATCCGGCCGGAACTGCTCGGCCAGGCGCTGGCTTCCCTGAAAGCGCATAGCGACACAGCAGACCAGACCCACCTCGTCGTCGTGGACTATGCCCGCCGCTCTGACGAGAAGCGGGCCTATCTGGTCAATCTGGAGACCGGCCTTGTCGAAGCCGCTTTCCGCGCAGCCCATGGATCCGGCTCCGACCCGGACCATGACGGCTTCCTCGACCAGTTCTCCGACGTGCCCGGCTCCTCGGCGAGCCCTGAAGGCGCCTACCTGCTGGCCGAGCAATATGTCGGCAAGCATGGCAAGTCGCTCCGTCTCGACGGCCTCGACCCGACCAATGCCAATGCCCGCGCCCGGGCCATCGTCATCCACGCTGCCGATTACGCCGAGCCGACCTTCCTGCAGAAATGGGGCAAACTCGGCCGCTCGAATGGCTGCATCGTCTTCTCAAAGAAAGACCTGGCGACCTTCCTGAAAGACGTGCCCCGCCGCACGCTAATCTACGTCGGCAAGTGACAGGCCCACTGACAATTTGTTGTCAGCCCGGCAAAATCTCCTAGTGTATCCCCTTGCCAATTGGCACCGGGGGACAATCGCATGCGGTTGAAACGATCTGCGCCAGAGGAGTCTCAATGATCCTCTCTCGCGTCATCAAGCATTTCCGCCAGCAGGAATGGACCGCCATCGGTATCGATTTCCTGATCGTCGTGCTCGGCGTGTTCATCGGTATTCAGTTCGCAAACTGGAACCAGTATGCCAGCGACAGGCATGATGAAACGCAATACCTGCGGCAATTGCAGGACGATCTCCACAACATCCAGGCGGAAGTCGATGCGCAGATCGAATTTGAACAGTTCCAGGTGAATCTGACCGCCCAGACCTTCAACCTGATCCGCAATGACACCTCCGACGACCGTGCCCTGAAAATCGACATGGGGTTGAGTATGTTGATGGTGCGCCGTACTTTGCGGACGCAGAGCCCGACTTTCCTGAATCTTCAGGGCTCCGGAAAGCTCGACATCATTTCCGATCCGGATCTGCGCGCAGCCATCATTTCATATTTCTACAGCACGGCGCGTCTGGAAGCGGCCATCGACAAGAACAACGCGGTTTTCATCGATGGGGCGTATGCCGACTTTATCATGAGCAACCGGATCCCACCTCGCAGATGGGACGACGGTCTGATGAGCATGGAATTGCCGCCATCTGCGCAGATCTCGTCCGAGTTCAAGGAAAAAGCCCGGCAAGGGCCGATCTATGACGCGGAGGGCGGCAGTCTTGCTATGCCACCTGACTCCGAGTTCTGGGATGAGGTCATCGCCCAGCTCTCCTGGCGCGGATATATCTCGACCAACAATGAAGCCCTCGTCCAACATCTTGCTGCGGCGACGGAAGCGCTGGAGTCGGAACTCGCCGACCACCTCGAAAGGCGAGCGCCATGATCCTCCGCCGTCTCACAAATGCTTTCCGCAAGCAGGACTGGTTTACGGTCTTCATCGAAACATTGATTGTCGTGCTGGGTGTCTTCCTCGGCATCCAGGTGGCGAACTGGAATGAAAGCAATGCGCAACGGGCGGATGCCCAAAAACTGCTGGTGCGGCTGGATGAGGAAGCAGGCACACTTCTGGATATCCAGAGAGCTGAGTATGAATATCATCTTCCTCGAATTGAAATGATGAACGCTGCTCACGCGTTACTCTTCGACGAAATGCCGGAACGGGATCTGACCCAGAACGAATGCCGCCTGATCGGAATTTCCCATTGGCTTCCGGCCCCGACAGACGACCTTCCCGCACTGGAAGAGGCGATCGCGACCGGGCGGCTTGATCTGATCACAGATGACACGATAAGAACCAGTGTGCGGGCTTTTGTTCTCGTCAGAGACCGGGCCCGGCGAGCTTATGATGAAGCGGTGAATGAGCTTTATCGGCTGAATTCGCGTCACCCGGAAGCCATCTGGTACGTGCCCGAGCCGGTCGATGTCGACGACGCATCGCTGTTTGTCATGCAGCGAAACAACCGTGTGGATGGGCGAGTCGACGGGCGGGGGTTTAAATGGACCAGTCGCTGTAGTTTGGAGGAAATGCGTAAAAGCAGGGTTTTCCTCGCCGAATACGTCGACAATGTCTCGCGCCTCAACTCTTACATTGAGAGATATGAGCAGCTGATCGCGGTGCTGAATGATCTCGATGCCGCTCTGGCCGCAGAATTGAGTGAGAGCGAATCCCTATGATCCTCCGCCGTCTCACCCATGCCATCCGCAAGCAGGACTGGTTCACCGTCTTCATCGAAACGTTGATCGTCGTGCTGGGCGTCTTCCTCGGCATCCAGCTTGGCAACTGGAACGAAGCCCGCGCGGACAGGGCGCGGGAAACGGCCCTTCTTATTGAATTGAAGGAGGAAGTCGAAACTTCCATCCGCGTCACGAACCAGAAGGCCGACGCCATCGGTCAGGTCGTGGCCGCCGGGAAACGCTCGCTCGATTTCATGGCGGACGGTGCCTCCTGCGGGACGGAATGCTGGCCCGTCATTGTGGACTTCTTTCACGCCTCCCAGTGGCAACCCATCGACGTCGACCGGTCGACCTATGCCGAGATGCGCCGGCAGGGGCTGCCTCGGTCACGCGAGATCATCGACGCCGTTGAGGCGTATCTTGCAACAAACGACAATTTGTCCGTGACCAATTTTGTACCCGCCTACCGTTCGCGCGTGCGCCAGCTGATCCCCCTCGACGCGCAGGCGTTCTACTGGGAACATTGCTACGACCTCAAAGATGGCGCCGAAACCTACATTCTCGACTGTCCGAAAGGTGCCACCGATGAGGCTGCGCGCCGTACCGCCGAGAAGATCGCGGCCAATCCTGACATCGAACCGCTGTTGACCGAATGGGCCGGCCTAATGGTCTCGACACCCGCCGACCTTCACAAGCAGAACGAAACGGCGGAACGCGCCCTGGCAGTGATCGACAAGGAAATGGAGCGCCGCCAATGATGCTCCGCCGCATCACGATTTTTCTTTTTGCCGCAATTGTGCTGGCCTCGTGCGCATCTTTTCAGGGGCCTGAAACGCGCGCGCCCGCGTGCACCGGCAATGCCAGTCCCGCCGCCGAGGAAGTGAGTGCGGCTCGCGCTGCCTTCAACCAGGCGATTGCGGACGAGGATATCAACGCAATCACCGGGTTGCTCGCGCCGGATGTGATACTGGTGACCGGCACCGACAGCTCCTTGTTCGATGGCCGTGACGAACAGGTGTTGATCTGGAGGGAAGATTTCGCGGCCGCAGACCGCACCATCTACATCCGGGCCACAGAATGTGTCTCCGTCTCGCCCATCTTCCCGATCGCCTTCGAAACCGGCATTTGGCGCGGGGAGCACACGGACGATAACCAGTCGTTTGCGTCAGGCGTCTACAGTGCCAAATGGCGCAATGCAGATGGCGGATGGCAACTGGAAGCGGAAATATTTTCGACGGAGGAATGCGGCGGCAGTTTCTGCCCCGCAGACACAGCCCCATGATCCTTCGCCGCATCACCGAAGCCTTCCGAAGGCAGGACTGGTTCACGGTCGCCATCGAAACACTGATCGTGGTCCTCGGCGTTTTCCTCGGCCTGCAGGTCAACAACTGGAACGAAGCGCGGGCCGCCGAAGCCCGGAAGGCTGAAATTGTCGCGGCGCTCGTGACCGACCTGAAGGACGCAACCTATGTGATGGAACAAGCCGCCATTCCCGCCATCGATGCCGGTCTTGCCGACTGGGAAGCCGCGTTCCAGCGCGGAGAAACCCCTGCCCCCTATTATTTCCGGATGGATGGCTCCGACATACCGCCCAACACGTGGAGCGTGCTGCAACAGATGGACATTATCGGCCTGTTCGATCCGGTCACCATCTTCGACCTCAACATGTATTATTCGGAAATGGATGGGGTGGGCCGCAAATACATTCGCTATGTGACATTCGTCGAGGACGACATCCTGCCTTATGAACCGGGCAATCCGGGATACTTCTATACGGATGATGGCGCAGCCCTGAAACCGCAATTCCGCGCCAGCATGGATCGCCTGCGCGAATGGCGGGGCGAAATGAGCCGGCTCGGCCGCTGGGCGAACTGCCTCGCGGATCGGCTGGATGCCGGAACACATCCGGAAATGTCCTGCCTGCGTGCGGACCCGTCCATCTCTGCGGAGTCCCTGCTGGCACTGCCTCAGCCGGAGCCCCCACATGAGCCTTGAGCAGCTTGCCTATATCGCCCAGATCGCCGGTGTCATTGTCGTCGCCGCCACCCTGATTTTCCTGACGATACAAGTCCGGCAGGGCACCGTGTTGCTGCGCTCGGAGTCGCGGCAGACACAGCTCGCGAATGACCAGACCGGCGTCTACAAATTCGTCGAGTTTCCGGAACTCGGCCGGATATTGTCGCAAGTCGAAACGCCGAGTTTCGAAGAGAAGACCAAGGTGATCTTCTGGATGATCGGCCAGATGCGTGCGCGGGAATATGAGTGGCTGCAATACAAGTCCGGCGCCATGGACAAGGAGTCGTGGGAAACCTATCGCGGCGTGATCTACTTCGTGCTGGGCACCGAACGCGGCCGCGCACTTTGGGCCCTGACGTCCGGTTATTTCAATGCCGGCTTCACGGCCATGGTCGAAGAGATGATCCGCGACGTTCCGCCCATCGAATACTGGGACGATCTGCAAGCAATCAAATAGGCGGCAGCTTCGCTGCGCCCTTCGGATTAAACTTCCGCCACAATCGAGATTCCTGCGACGGGAACTGCAGCGCGCTGCGTTTGACTTTTAAGCGGTTCGCCGCAACCGGTCCCGTTCGCTGTTGTATCCTCCCTGAAATGACACAGCGAACCGCCCGCCATGCTGTCTGTCTTACCCCCTGAGCCCCAACAGACTGCATGGCGGGCACCTCCATTTTCAGGCCCCGATTCCTTACCGGAATTTCACCTCTCACGAACGCGTGAATACCATGGAAACGGCGCCTGCTTCTCCCATATGGAAAGGACGAGAGAGGTCCCGTTCGAAACGTTTCTTCCCCCCCTGGAAACCGAACGGCGAACCGCCCGCCATGTCGTCCCGTCCTCACCCCCCGCGATAGACGACATGGCGGGTTTTGTCTCGCTTTTCGGCCGATATGGATAATTCGCGCGGGCCGGTCGTCATGTTCAAAAGTCCCGTTCGCTATGACAGCCCTGAAACTGTCAGACGCGGACTGCCCGCCGGGCCGGAAATCCCAACCGGGACGGCGGGCTCCACTTTATTCTCAGGTCAGCGAAAAAATTCTGGATAAAGCGCCGGACCGAAACGTCCTGTCTGTGAAGCCCGCACTTTGGGCCTTCTTCGCTGTGGATACCATTTCCCCATTCTCCCACCGCACTCGGGGACAGCGAACAGCCCGCCATGCCTGGTCCTGCCCCCCGGATTGATAGGCATGGCGGGCCCCTTTTTCCGCCACTGCACAGATTTTCTTCAGTATCATTCCCGGCCTTGCTTTCACCACAGGCGCGGTTACACACCCGCGCATGCTCACCATCACGAACCTCGATTTTCAGGTCGAAGCCCGGCCCCTGTTCGAGTCTGCTTCCGCGCAGATCTCGGCCGGCTGGAAAGTCGGGCTTGTCGGCCGCAATGGCACCGGCAAGTCGACCCTGCTGCGCCTGATCCGGGAGGATGTGGAACATCCGACCAATGATGCCGCGATCCGGCTGAACACCGGCGCCCGGCTTGGCTGGGTGGCACAGGAAGTCGCCCCGACCGACGAGACCGTGCTGGAGGTTGTCCTCGCCGCCGACACCGAGCGCCACGCCCTGATGCAGGAAGCCGAGACCGCGACGGATCCGAACCGGATCGGCGAGATCCACGAACGCCTGATGGACATCGACGCCTGGTCGGCAGAAGCCCGCGCCGCCGAAGTGCTCCACGGCCTCGGCTTTTCGGATGAAGACCTCACCCGTGCGACCAAGGAATTCTCCGGCGGCTGGCGTATGCGCGCGGCCATTGCCGGCGTGCTCTTCTCCCAGCCGGACTTCCTGCTGCTGGACGAGCCGACCAACTATCTTGACCTCGAAGGCGCCGCCTGGCTGGAAACCTATATCCGGAAATATCCGTATACGGTACTGATCGTCAGCCACGACCGGGAAATGCTGAACCGCTGCGTGACCCACACGATGGCGCTGGAACACAGGAAGCTGTCAATCACGCCTGGCGGCTATGATGACTGGCTGAAGCTTCGCGCCGCCAAGCTGGCACAGCTGGAATCCCAGCAGGCCAAACAGGCCAAGGAGCGCGCGCACCTGCAGAGCTTCGTCGACCGGTTCCGCGCCAAGGCCTCGAAGGCCCGGCAGGCCCAGTCGCGCATCAAGATGCTGGAGAAGATGCAGGACATCTCCATCCCCGTCGCCGACCGCACCACGCCGTTCCACTTCCCGCCGCCCGCCGACAAGCTGGCCCCGCCGATGCTGGAACTGAAGGATGCCGATCTCGGCTATGGCGAAGGCGCGCGTATCCTGTCGAAGGTCAACCTTCGTCTGGATCCGGACGACCGGATCGCCATCGTCGGCGCAAACGGACAGGGTAAGACCACGCTGGTCAAATCCATCGCCGAACGCCTCCCGCTCATGGCGGGCCAGCGCGTCACGCCGAAGGCTGTCCGCATTGGCTATTTCTCGCAGGACCAGCTGGACGAGCTGTCCGAGGGCGATAGCGTGCTGGACCATGTGCGCCGCCTGCTGCCGCCGGACACGCCACCCGCGAAAGTGCGCGCCGCCGCGGCCGCCATGGGCTTCTCGGCGGAGAAAGTGGAAACAAAGGTCGAGAAACTGTCGGGCGGCGAAAAAGTGCGCCTGCTGCTAGGCCTCATGTCCCATTCGGCGCCGCACATCCTGATCCTCGACGAACCGACCTCTCACCTCGACATCGACAGCCGCGAGGCACTGATCTACGCGCTGAACGACTTCCCCGGCGCCGTCCTCCTGATCACGCACGACGTGTACCTCGCCGAAGCGACCGCTGACCGTCTGTGGCTGGTGAAAGACGGCCGCGCGACGACCTATGACGGCGACCTCGAAGACTACCGCGCCCTCGTCATGAAGGCTGACCGCGCCGAGGCGAAAGAGGCCAAGTCAAAAGACGCGAAGCCGAAATCATCCGCCCCGAAACCGGCCGCCTCGCCGGAGGACAAGAAACGCCTCACCGCCCTGAAGAAAAAAGCCCGCGAAGCCGAGGAGCGGATGGAAAAGGCGAACGCCGCCATCGCGAAGATTGACGCGAAACTCGCCGAAGGCACCCCTCCGCCGGAAGAGCTTGAAAAGCTCCTGAAAACCCGCGCCACCCACGCCGAAACGGCCGAAGAAGCCGAACACGCCTGGCTCGAAGCCGCCGAAGCGCTGGAAGCCGAAGCCTAAGACCTGTCACAAAACCGGGCGCTGTCTCGTCATGTCCCTGAAACAGGAGACATGACATGTGGAGACCGATCCTTCTGCTCATTGCGGCAGCCCATTTCGCCAACGCGCTGATCATGTGGTTCGCGCCGCACACTTGGTACGAGACCGTGCCCGGCGTTGCGATGATGGGCCCGTTCAATCTGCACTTCGTGCGGGACATCGCCCTTGCCTTCGGGATGAGTTCCGGCGCGCTGGCCTATGGCATCCTGAAGTTTGACCGGACCGCTGCCGTCTGCGGTGCAGCGTGGCCCGCCCTGCATGCGCTCTTTCACATCTGGATCTGGTTCGCGCGCGGTGTGCCGCTCGACCAGATCGCCTTCGTGAACCTCACCGGCATCCAGATCCCGGCCTGGCTGGCCCTCGCCGCCGCCCTCAATTTTACCCGCAAGGAGATCAGAACATGATCCGCAAGATCCTTCATTCCCAGATCCGAAAATTCGGCCGCGCCTTCCGCTATGACGTGACCTATATGCACGAAATCGCGGATGTTTCGCCCGGCGCGGCAATCTCGCTGTCTCGCCTGCCGAACTTTTACAAATATCGCGGCCCTGCGAGCGGCCACCCGGTCTGGACCGGCGCGCTATTGGCATCCACGCTGGAAGGCGATTGCGGCCCGTGTGCCCAGCTTGTCGTCGACATGGCACTGGCGAACGGCGCCGATGCAGACGCCTTGCAGGCCTGCGTGGAAGGCCGCCCGAAAGATGCCGGCGCCATGGGGCTCGGCTTCCGCTTTGCCTGCGCCGCCATCGCCGGAGACATTGGCGCCGACGATCTGCGCCGCGAAATCGAAAGCGAGTTCGGCAAGAAAACCGCGCTCTCCTGCGCCTTTGCGGCGGCATCTGGCCGTATCTATCCGGTGCTGAAACGCGGCCTCGGCCACGGTCAGGCCTGCCACAGGCTGGACTTTGGTGGCAAGGTCGTGAAGCTCGCCGCATGAGCACCGCCGACACTGCCCTGTTCGAAGCCGAACGCCCGGCCCTGACGGCCCTGTGTTACCGCATGCTGGGCGAGCGCGCCGGTGCAGAGGATGCGGTGCAGGACACCTGGTTGCGCTGGGAGCGGGCCGATCACGACGCCATCGAAAACCCCCGCGCCTGGCTACGCCGCACGGCCACACGCATCGCCATCGATGCGCTGCGCTCCGCCCGGGCACGGCGGGAAACCTATCCCGGCCCGTGGCTGCCGGAGCCGCTGGTGGAGAGCGAAAGCCTGGGTATCGAGGAACGCTTTGCGCTAGCGCAGGAGTGCGAGCTCGCCCTGCTCTGGGCGATGGAACGCCTGTCGGAAACGGAGCGGGCCGCCTTCATCCTGCGCGAAGCCTTCGATGCCGGCTATGACGAGATCTCAGCGGCGACCGGCAAGTCGGAGGCGGCCTGCCGCCAGCTCGTCAGCCGGGCGCACACACGTTTGCAGGAAAGCGGCCCGCGCTTTGACGCCTCGCCGGACGAAGTGTCTTCGCTGCTGCAACGCTTCATGAGCGCCGCCGCGGCGCAGGACCACGAGACCGCCCTCTCCCTGTTCTCGCCCGGTGCCATCGCTTATTCCGACGGAGGAAAGAAAGCGCGCGCGGCCCTCCGGCCACTGAACGGCGCGGCCGAAATCGTGCAAGTGCTTTTTGCGGTGACGGAAAAGTCCGCGAAGATGGCAGAGACGACGCCATGGACGCTGGAACTCGGCCATGCAAATGGCACCCCGGCCATCATGCGCCGCGTGAACGGGCAGGTCGATTTCGTCATCACGCTCGCCCCCGGCGCAGACGGCCGCATTGCCTGGCTCTATATCATGCGCAATCCGGACAAGCTTCCGACCTAGCCTGCCAGCACCCGGTCGCAGAAAACCTGGTGCGATGTGCGGATTTCCTCCAGCGCATGGTGGATGATCTGCCGGTCCGGGTCGAACATGAGTTCCAGCGTCATCCCGCGCAGCGACAGGATCAGCATACGCGCATGCACGACCAGCGCCTCGATGTCGTTGACGCCCGCTTCTTCGCCGCGCCGCCGCGTTTCGGCGTCCAGCTCGATCTCGATTTCCTTGGTGACCCGGCCCAGCATGGCCGCCAGATCGGTGTCCCAGCGCGCCGCCAGCAGCACTTCCGTCACCGCCGCTGACACCGGCAGGCGTTGCGTTTCCCAGTAGAGGTCGCACAGACGACGAAGGCGCTCGACCGGATCTGAAATCCGGGCGAACCGGGCGCTGGTGTCGGCCATCATGCCGCGCATCGCGGCCTCAATGGTCGCGGTCATCAGGTCCAGCCGGGTCGGGAACTGGTTCAGGACGGATCCGCGGCTGATCCCGGCTTTCGACATGACGGCCTCGATTGATGTGCCGGCATATCCGCGCTCGTTCAGGCAATCGATACAGGCTTCGATCAGCTGCCGGCGGGTTTCCTCGCCGCGGCGGGTTCGCCGGCGTCCTGAACGCTCTTTCGTGTCGGTCATTCCGTTCGCCGCTTCCTACCCTGCCCGGCGCCGATAATGGTCAGCGGCCCGCCCGCGTCAACCGCGCTCGCCCAATACTAGTCAGTGTTGACTATTTGAAATTTCCCGCTAGCCTAGTTCAGGCAGAGAGACACGGGCCCAAGCCCGGCACCTGCGATGATGGCCCGAACCCCATCGCGGCCTCTGGGAGGAATTTGAAGATGAGCGACGCACCCGTCACCGAAAAACCGGCCGCAACCGGCTACCAGATTTTCCGCACGTCGGAGGCGCCCTCGCTGGACGAGACCGCGCATATGGAAGTGGCCGACATGACGCCAGACCTCGAAGCCGGCATCGGCGCCGCGCTCGAAGCCGGCTTTGCCGAAGGCAATGTGGTCAAGACCCTCTTCTCCCAGCCGGGCTTCAGCCTCACCTATGCCTGGTTCAAGAGCGGCTTCCCGCTTCCTCTTCATACGCATAATTCCGATTGTCTCTATTATATCGTCGCTGGCAGCCTCCAACTGGGCACAGACATGCTGGGTCCAGGCGACGGTTTCTTCCTGGGTGCGGGCAAGGCCTATCGCTACACGCCCGGCCCCGACGGCGTGGAAGTGCTTGAATTCCGTACCCAGGAAGACTTCGACATCAAGTTCCTCGCGAAGACGCTGCCAGCCTGGCAGAAGATTTCGGGGGTTATCTCCGAGCGCCGCTCCGCATGGGCAGACGAGTCTCCTCCCAGCTCTGTCCTGTCCTGACGGAGTGGCCATCGGATGACAAAAAGATTTGAAGACAAGGTCGCCGTCATCACTGGTGCTGCCTCTGGCATTGGTGCGGCAACCGCACGATTGATGGCGGGTGAAGGTGCCAGAGTCGTGCTCGCCGACATCTCCGAAGACGCGGCAAATGCCCTTGCCGCGTCGCTTGGTCCGGATGCCATGGCGGTGACCTGCGATGTCTCGAAAGAGGCGGACGTCGGCGCCCTCATCAAGGCCGCCACCGACGCGCACGGACGGATCGACATACTCTTCAATAATGCCGGTATCGGCAGTTTCGCCAATTCGGTGGAATTGCCGCCCGACCAGTGGGAACAGGTGATCGCGGTAGACCTGCACAGCGTCTACTATGCCTGCCACCATGCCATTCCGCACATGCCGCGCGGCAGTGCCATCGTGAATACGGCATCCATTTCAGGCCTGGGTGGGGACTACAGGTTTGCCGCCTACAACGCCGCCAAGGGCGCGGTAATCAACTATACGCGGGCGCTCGCCATAGACCATGCCCGTGACGGCATTCGCGTGAATGCCCTCTGCCCGGGCCTTGTCGAAACGCCCATCACTGCAGGCATGAACGAGATGCCCGGCCTGCCGCAGGAATGGCACAAGCGCATTCCGATGGGCCGCGGCGCCCAGCCGGCAGAGATGGCGAAAGTTGTCGCTTTCCTCACGTCGGATGACGCGTCCTACATGACCGGCTCCATCGTCGTGGCAGATGGTGGCACAACGGCGCATACCGGCCAGCCGGAAGTCGCCCTCTTTGCCGGCATTTAGGAAGGCTCGATGCGCGCGCTCACCCTGCAGGGAAAATCCTTTCGCATCTCGGACCTTCCCGATCCGTCACCTGCTGCCGGCCAGTTTTTGGTCCAGCCCCTCTTCAACGGCATTTGCGGCAGCGATCTCAGCCTGCGCAAGCAGATGGCGGAGCTGGCCGACGCCACGCCGCCGGAAGCGCAGCACCAGTTGCCCATCATCGTCCCCGGCCATGAGTTCTCGGCAAAAATCGTTGGCATCGCTCCGGGCACGGAGACAGAACTCAAGATCGGCGACCGGGTGACCGGCCTGCCCTTCACGCACAGCCATGACGGCCCGGCCTGTATCGGCCTTTCGCCTTTCCACAGCGGCGGGCTCGCCACGCTCTCCTGCATCGATGCTGAGCGCACCTTCCGCGTGCCGGACGGCATTCCGGACGACCTCGCGGCGCTGACCGAGCCATTCTCGGTCGGCCTGCACGCCGTGAATCTCGCGAGCCGCAATGACGGGCCGAACATGGTGATCGGTTGCGGCCCGGTGGGGCTTGCCGTCATCCTGGCGCTGAAGATCGCCGGGCGGGGGCCCATCCTTGCGGCGGATTTCTCGGCCGAGCGCCGCGCCGTCGCTGCCAGCCTCGGCGCCGACATCGTGTTCGACCCGGCCAGTGACAGCCCCTACGAGCGCTGGAGCGATCTCGGCCACGAACCGGCCCAGATGTCACCGCTGCTGGCGCGGGACTTCCGCGGACAGCCGCACGGGCAGAACATTTTCGAATGCACCGGTGCACCCGGCGTCATGGGCCAGATCATCCAGTCGGCCCCGGCGCATGCCCACATCATCGTGGTCGGCGTCTGCCCGCATGAAGAGAAGATCACGCCGCTGGAGGGGATCACGCGCGAACTGACGCTGGAGTTCAGCTTCGCGTACCGGCCGGAGGAGTTCAGCACGGCGCTTCACCTGATCGAAGCCCATGCCGATCAGGCTGCCCGGCTGATTACCAGCCGCCAGCCGCTGGCCAGCACCGAAGCCGCCTTCGATGCGCTCGCCAAGGATCCTCATGAAATCAAGATCCTGATCGACCCCCACGCCTGAGGGCCATGCGCTCGGAAAAAAAGTCGTCCGCCGGGCAAATTTCCGCGACGGATTTCCGGCGCTCATGCGTTTGAAATTCAGGACGCCTCACAGCGTCCCGCGTTTTGCCCGCCGCACTCCCCCCAAATCGCCTAGCGGCGGGCAAACCGCCATTTCTGGACCGCACATCCAAGGCATGGCGCACCTGCCGGTTTGCCTATTCGCCCGTCAGCGCGCTCAGATCGACACCATATTCGGCGAGCCCGCCAAACACGTTCGTCATCGTCCGTTCGGGATTCTGCTGCGCCGAAGACTGGCGCAGCCCATCCAGCGCCGCGCGGTCCAGCCAGGCCCCGCGATAAACGAGCCCGGCCGGTTCTGTGGCGCAGGCGATGTCCGCCAGGGGGTCGCAGGGCAGCAGGACCAGATCCGCCGCGCACCCGGCCTCGACACAGCCATCCTGCCCCGCCGTGCCCAGCACCATGGAGGGCGTGTGGGTCGCTGACCGAAGCACTTCATAAGGCGTCAGGCCTGCATCGGCCAGCAGTACAAGTTCCTCGCCCAGAGACTTGCCGGGAATATTGGTGAAGATGCCCGCATCCGTGCCGGCCAGCAGGGTCACGCCTTCTTCCTGGAAGATCTTTGCCACACGGGCATAGAAGGCGGCATCCTCTGCCGCCGGCGCCGGATCCTGCCCTGCCCAGAAAGTCTGGTGCTCCACCTCGGTCTGCTGCTCGACCGCATTCAGGAACTCTGTACCCGGACGGCTGACGGCAGCACCGTCAGTCTCGGCCACCAGCACCAGATTGCGGTGCGCCAGAAGTGTGGACGTCACCGGCACGCCTTCTGCGGCGATCTTCCGGCCAAGTTCCCGGGCGGCGTCTTCATCATGCCGGTTGCGCAGGCCATGCCAGACAACGGATTCGATGTGTTCGATGGTCTCGAAATGATTGGCCAGGACTTCCTCGAATGAAATGTCGAAAGGCTTCTCGTCCGGCATGCCGTCTTCCCGCACGCCCTCCGGCGTGTGGCCCGAGACCGGCATGCCGCGCGCGGCGGCCTCTTCGATGATGGCTTCATAAGTCGGCCGGGTCAGGTTAGAGTAGACCTTGATCCTGTCAAAACCGGCCTCGGCCTGCCAGCGAACCGCGGCGCGGGCTTCGTCTGCCGTTTCGACGATCTGGTGATTGATCTGCGCATTCGGACCGGGGCTGTTCAGGATTGGCCCCGTCGTGATGAGGTGCGGCCCCATCACCTCGCCCGCTTCGATCCGCTCTGCCAGCGGCAAGTGGAAGGAGAGACCGGACATGTTGCGCACCCGCGTCACGCCCCAAGAGAGGTAGGCCCCCAGCTCCGCCTCGTCCCAGATGTGAACGTGCATGTCGGTCAAGCCTGGCACCATCGTGCGCCCTGCGCCGTCCACAATTTGCGGCGCGGAGAGGCCGTCAGCCGTGTCGCGGACGGCCAGGACCTTCCCGTCCTTCACCAACACGTAGGCATGGTCCCGGATCGCAGGCGCTTCGCCCTCGAAGCCGATCGTGCGGACATCGCGGATCAGCAGGTCCCCGTTGAGCGGCTCCGCTGCGGGTTCGGTCGCACAAGCAACCAGTGATGCCAGCATGGCAACGCCAAGTGCCGAGCTAGTCATTTTAAACGTGTGTTTCATCATGTGAACTGCGTTACGCCAGCCTAGTCATAGAAGCAAAGCTCTTTCCCATTGCCCTGGTCGTAACAGCGCGGACCGTAAGACGGCGGGCGGTAGGCTGGCGGCTTGCGTTTGGTCAGCTCCACCTGACGCGCATAAGCATCGGAGGCCTTTTGTTCCTGTGCGCGCTGGGCGTCAAAGGCATTTTGCGCCCACGGCATGACCAAGTTGCATTCCGGACTATTGTTCCCGAAACGGCTGCAGATGTCATAGGCATCGCTGGAGCGCGGCAGGCGTTTCCAGCGCCGCCAATAGGTGCTGAGATACGTTCCGCCCAGTGTGCGCGCGGCGGTGTAGAAGTCCCCCCCATAGGGCACATCGGCGCCGCTCATGGCCAGGATCGCATCGGCGCTGGCCTTCAGTGTCGCGCGGGATTCCGCCTCATACCGGGCCTGCAGCACGTCCCATGGCGTCTCCAGGTATTCGCGATAGGCCTTGTTACTTTCCCACCATTCGCGGGCTGTCGCCAGGATGAGCGGCCGCTCCATGGCCATCGGATTGTCCGGGTGCGTTGCTTTCCGGTCCCGAGCCTCATAGGCCGCCCACAGTTCCTCCGGGCCAATGTCCATGCCGACATCATACCAGTCGGTCACGCCCGCGGAGCGGTTCATCGGATCCTTGAAATAGCGCGCCGCGATCCGCAGCGGCGGCTCCGGCACATCGCGGCGGTCCGCGCCTGCGAACAGGCCGTAATACTCGTCCTCGTCCATCGTGCCGATCCAGATATCGGCGAAAGGCGGATAGTTCTTGCGTCCGAGAATATAGTCCATGACGCTTGCCGGCAGCAGCTCTTGAGGCTTGCCGCGCATCAGGTCGCCGTCTACCGCGCCGCCGATCAGGCGATACCAGCGCCCATCCGCTGCTTCGTACACGACCAGCCAGCCGCGTACGCCTTCGATCTCCGGCAGGTACAGCGGCACCATGCCGATAATGTTGGGATGGCCGAACGGCGTCACTTCGCCATCCTCATGGCGCATCGGCAGGTAGATGCTCTCACCTGACAATATGCCGTGTCCGGACGTCATCGCCGCGACCTTCTGCACCGCCACCTGCTTGTAGTCGTTGCGGTTGTTCCGACTCCAGTCGTCGGTCAGCGCATAGCCGACAGGCAGCGTCTCGAAATACGGCCCGACTTCTTCCATCTCCAGCGTCAGAGAATTGACGACCACGGACAGGCCCGTGCCGTCCTCGCCCTTCACCGGAAAGGCGATCCTACCATTGCCGAACTGGTAGAAGTCGTAGTCCCCGCTGCCCTCGTTCAACACGCCGGTAATGCGGTGCGCTTCCTTGCCCTGATTGTCCATAACGACCAGCGTCTTGCCTCGCGTATCCGTCGCCATCTTGTCATGGAACATCAGCGTGAACGGTGTTTCGGGCTTGCGGCCATAGATGAAGTAAAACTCAAAGCGCGCGAACGGCAGCTTGAAGAGGCGCGGCTTCTCCGGGTCTAGGGTCACAAAATAATATCGGTAGTCCAGCGCCTTCACGAGGGCCACCTTGTCACTGATGGGCAGTACCTGGATGTATTCCGCCGGCAACAGGATCGTGCCGTCTTCGGCCGCCAGGCCCTGCAGTACGACCTGTTTGGAGATCCAGCTATAGCTATTGCCCTTGTTCTGGCCGCCATATTCCTGCGCGTACCTTGCGAAGTCCTCACGCGGAAGATTGTACCGGTCCAGAATGGCGCCCATCTGCTCGCCGTCCAATTGCGAAACCGACCACAGCCGCACCGGCATGGTGCCCGTATCGGTACGGACATAGCGGATATCTTTCGAAAGGCAGTTGAACCCTTTCGGTGCGTTCTCAACACACCTGCCCCGGCTATGGTCAGCCAGCAGGCTGCCCGCGTCGCTATACGACTTCCACGCATGAGCATTCAGCGAAATACAAAAGGCCGAAATGGCAATAACCATCAGTCTGAACAAATCAAATACTCCAATCCCCGGGCCATCCCCTATGGCCCGACGTCTTTAATTGTAGAAACACGTCTCCGTCTTCGCGCCCGTCTGGTAGCAGCGCGGCTCCGACATGGGCGGCCGGTATTCCGTCTTGTAGCCCTGGTTGAATTGCTTCTGGCTGTAGCGGTCCGCGTCCCGCCTGGCCGCTTCGCGCTGGCCTTGAGAGATATTGTCCGCCCACGCATAGACGAGGTTGCACTCCATGCTGGACGAGCCGAACCGGCGGCAAATGTCATAGGCATCGGCCGACCGCGGCAGCTGGTGATACTTGTTCCAATAGGCCTGCAGGTATTTCCCGCCCTTGGTGCGTGCGATGTAATAGAAGTCGCCATTGAAATCGATGCCGTAGCCGCCTGAAATCGCGCTGTCTGCTGCCGCCAGCAGCGTGCGTTCCTGCTCGGCCTGCGCCCGCGCCACCTGCACCTCCCAAGGCGTCTCGATATATTCGCGATAGGCGGCCTTCGCCTGCCATTCCTTCTTCATCTCCGCGATGAGTTCCGGCGTCGCCAGCGCCTGAGGATTGTCGGGGTGCGAGGCCCGCATGGAGCGCGTGTCGTAGATCTTTTGGAAATTCTCCGCGCTCGGTTCGCTACCGATCAGGTACCAGTCCGTGACGCCGCCCGCCGACAGTTGCTGCGGGTTCTCGAAGAAACGTGCCGCAACGCGATAGCTTGGCGGCGGGATATCCTTCGGGTTTGCGTTCGCAAACAGGGCCTTGTGCGTCTCGTCCGAGATCGTGCCGATCCAGATATCGGCTAGCGGCAGGTATTCGTTCGGTTCCCACAGATACACCCGGACAGACGAGGGGGTGAGTTCATCCCACCGGCCCAACTTGTCCGCATGATATTCATCCGTTTTTGGCGCATGCATGATCAGCTTGTACCACTGGTCCGTCGCATTGGCGTACACCATCAGCCAGCCGCGTATGCCGTCGATCTGGCCCGGCAGGCGCAACGGCACCATGCCCCGCGTCGCTTTCGGGTCCGAAAGCGGGTGCGGCTCCGCATTCCCTACATCGATGGGTTCGAATATGTCTGTTGACAGAAGCCCCTTGCCGGACGGCATCTCGCCAATCTTCTGGAAGGGGTAGTATTTTTTGTCGTACTTGTTGTCGCCCCATTTCTCCGTCAGCGCATAGCCGACGTCGAGAATGTCGAAGACCGGCCCCATCTTCTCCAGCTCCAGCGTTATCATATTGAAGATGACCGAAAACTCACTGGCGTCCACGCGCACGGGAAAGCCAATATAGCTGGCATGGAACGTGAAGTAGTCATCCGTGCCGTGCGTATTCGGAATGACGCCGCTGACCGTGTAGGCCGCCTCCCCGTCGCCATCGAGGATCGTGTAGGATCGCAGGTCTTCCTTCGTCTCCCCATACTGGCGCAGCATGACCATGAATGGCCGCTTGGGCTCGTTACCGGAGAACCATTGCAGATCGTCCCAGGGATGGGTCAGCTCCGTCAGCGTCGTCTCACCCGGACCAAGCGTCGCAAAGTACCAGTTATTCTTCACCGTCCGCACCAGCGCCACGCGGTCGCTGAGCGGCAGGACGCGCGTGAACTCCGCCGGCAGCAGAACGGTCTTCCCGTCCATCGCCGTCAGGCCCTGCAGTGTCATTGCACGCTTGTAATAGTCCTTGTCGCCGGCATTGACGAACCACTCGTGATACTTGCCTTCAATCATGCCATACTTGCGCATGAGGGCGTCAAACTGGTCCTGCGGCAGGTTCCGGCGCAGCAAAAGCCGCACCGGCACAGTGCCGGGCTCAGTGCCCGTATTGGTGCGCACATAGCGGCCGGTCTTCGTCACGCACTCGTCGGACGGCGTCTCGTTCAGGCAATCGCTGGTCTGCCGCGCATCGCCAACGGTAATGTCCTTCCAGGCATGCGCCTTCAGCGGCAGGGACAGCGAAACACAAAGGGCCATTATGGCCAGCACGAACCAGCGCAGCAAAGCAATCTCCCCCACCCGGCCATGACGCAGACAAGTCTTCGCCCTACGCCCGGTAATATCGGCTCAATATTATCCTTGCCGAATCCTACCGGCGGGGGTCTGCCATGGCCATCCCCTGAACGGATGAGTGCCTCAGCCGCGCTCCAGCGCGCGCCAGCCAATGTCGCGGCGGCAGAAGCCTTCCGGCCAATCGATCGCGTCGACCCCGGCATAGGCCCGGTCGATCGCCTCGCGCAGCGTGCTTCCGCTGGCCGTGACGTTCAGCACGCGCCCGCCATTGGCAGTCAGCATGCCCAGCTGGTTGCGGTCGGTCCCGGCATGAAAGACATGCACGCCCGGCAAATCGTTCGCCTTGCCGACATGCTTGATCACCGAGCCCTTCTCGACGGCACCGGGATACCCCGTCATGGCCATCACCACGGTTGCGGTCGGCTCGAACTGGTCCAGTTCCAGCAGCGCCTCAAAGGCCTCTTCATTGCCCTTCAGTCCGCCGGTCGCCGAGGCGAGCAGCGCCGGGACGATGTCGCCCTTCAGGCCTTTCATCAGGACCTGGCATTCCGGATCGCCGAAGCGGGCGTTGAACTCCACAACCTTCGGGCCCTCGGCCGTCACCATGACGCCGATATAGAGCACGCCCTGATACGGCATGCCGTCCTTCGCCATGCCTTTCAGCATCGGCTCGGCAATCTCGCGCTTCACGCGGGCCATGATCTCGTCGGTCACGACCGGCGCCGGGGCATAGGCGCCCATGCCGCCGGTATTCTCACCCGTGTCACCATCGCCGACGCGCTTGTGGTCCTGCGCGGCAGGCAGGTAGATCGCGCCCTCGCCATCGGTGATCACGAAGATGCTGGCTTCCTCGCCATGCATGAACTCCTCGATCACCAGCGTGGCGGAGGCGTCGCCGAAGCGTCCGCCCAGCATTTCGTCCACGGCGGCATCCGCATCGTCCAGCGTTTCGGCGATCACGACGCCCTTGCCGCCTGCCAGTCCGTCGGCCTTCAGCACGTAAGGTGCCTGCATTTTGCGCAAAAAGGCTTTTGCCAGCCCAGCTTCCGTGAATTCGCCATAAGCGGCCGTCGGCACGCCATAGGCTGTCATCCGGCCCTTGGAAAAAGTTTTTGATGCTTCGAGTTGTGCCGCTTCCTGGCTCGGTCCAAAGACGTCGAATCCGCGCGCCCTCAGCACATCTGCCAGCCCCTCGGCCAGCGGCGCCTCAGGCCCCACGACAACCAGGTCCGGTTCCACCTGAAGTGTAAGTTTTACAAGGTTCTCGATATCTGTCGCGCCGACATCGAAGCACGGGCCGACCTCGTCCATACCGGGATTTCCCGGCGTCGAATGCACCACGTCAACCAGCGGCGACTGGGCCATTTTCCAAGCCAGCGCATGCTCGCGGCCACCCGATCCGATGAGAAGAATATTCATGAAGCGCTTGATGCTCGGCTCTGCGTCTGAGATCAAGTAGATATGAGCGGACTAAAAGACATGAGCGGCCTGTGGAGTGGAGAGTTCCGGTACGACGCCAATGGCGAGTGCGTAAACTTCACGGCCATGCTCACCGAAATCGACGGCAAACTGTGCGGCACGACACTGGAACCGGTGACGTTCGGCCCGCTGCTTGGCTACGAACCTGAATATGATGCGACTGTCCGGGGGGACCGCTGCGGCCAGCACGTCCTGCTCTCGAAACGCTATACGCCCGACACCGGCATCATCCAGCCGGACCTGATCTATTGCGGGGCGGTGGATGCGTCCTTTACCCGGTTTGCAGGGCGCTGGTCCTTCTCCGAAGATGCGCGGATCTCCGGCACTTTCACACTCAGCCGCGTCTCCACCCGCACGGGCGCCTCGCTAGCGGTCCAGCTCGCCGCCGGGGCCTGATGTAGGACAGACGCGGCGGTTTCCGCGCCCTGTTGCCTTTGCTTGCAACTGATCCGGCTATGCCAATCCAACGGGATACCCGCCGCAGGCACTCTTGCGGGATGAGCTTTCCCGTCCCTGCCCGCACCCATGATCTGATCAGCCGCTGGTGGTACACCGTGCAGGACGCGGTACAGAACTTGTGGCGGCGCTGCAATCCTGCTGAAGGCACCGCGCACGATACCGGGAGCGATATGGCGGCTCCGCACCTGCCGCGCATCGAGGCGGGCGCCATCTCGCTGACCCTCAGCATTTTCGAGGCGCTGGTCCGGCGTATGCTGGTTATCATGTGCGCAGAGTATGGCCCGATGGTCCCGCCACCGGAGGGCGGGCGCCTCCTCTTCTGCCTCGATGAATGCCTGCCCGTGCCCGTGATCCGCGCGCCCCGTGCGGGCGATCTGGACTATTGCCTGAAGGCCCCGGCGGCCGGGGTTCCCATGCCCGCATACAGGATGGTGGATGGACTGATGTCGTCTGCGCCTTTGCTGAAACGGATCGCGGCGCTGATCCATGTGTTCGAGCACGGCGAGCTTTACCTGCAGGCCATGAGCGCGCGTCTCCTTGCGCCGCCGAAGCCGCTACTGGCGCCCCAGCCGAAAGCCTTCCTCGATCCGACGCTGGACCCGGAAAAGGCCGACAACATGCAATACCTGCACGGAATCGCGCTGGACGCGCAGAGCCACGACTCGTCCTGACGCTTTGCGCAAAATCAGGCCTGCCCGCTCCCTCACGCGCTGTGACGGGAGGCGAACGCGCTGGCGGAAACGCCTAGGCCGGCTTCCTCAGTACAAGGACGTCCTGGAAATCCTGTCCCGGCACGGGGGCTTCACCACTCCAGTGGCCGTATTTCACCGGCGGGACGAGATCCAGCCCCGCCCTGGCGACCCAGCCCATGAAGACCGTCTCGTCGAACGCGATCATCGCTTCCGGCACTTTCGTATCGCCGACATGCGCGACGTCGCCGAAACGATGGAATTTCACGAAAGCCTGCCCGCTTGTCGCCGGGGCTCGGCGCGCCTCCGTCATCAGAAAGGCGGTCACATAGGCCCGCCCGCCGGGCCGCAGGCTGCGCCCGATTTCGGCGATGTAGTTCTCGGCGTCTGCTGGCAACAGGTGCGTGAAGACGGAGGTGGCGAAGGCCACATCGACGCTGCCGTCACTGACGGGGAAGCGATAGGCTTCGGCCCGGCTGGCTGTCTTCTGGCGGTATTCGGTGTTGAACACGTCTGCCCGGACGATGCGGAACGGCGCCGCAGCTGGCGGGAGGTGCCGGATCATCCAGGCAAGTCCGCTGGGGGCCACGTCAAATCCGGTATAGCAGCCCTTGGGCGACAGATAGTCCGCCAAGGCAAAGGCAACGCGGCCTGTGCCGCAGCCAATGTCCAGCACATGATCGTCCCGCGTCAAGCCCGCTTCATTGATCAAATGGCTGAGGATCACGCGGCCAACCGTGTGAAATTCGCCGCCGCCGACATCGTGCAAACTGGACCATGGTGCCGGTTTCGCGCCCGGTTTCAGGCGGGCCCGAATGCTCGCCAGGTCCCGGCCCAGGCACAGCAATCGGCGCCGCACCGAACGCGGCAGCACGCCTGCCGCCGCTCGATACCACGGCCTGGAAGTCTGTTGGGTCATGAGGCAGGTCCGGCTGGCAGGAGAAGGAAACAACCCCAAGCTGCTTAGGGAGTCGGCGACAGAGGTCAAGCCTTGCAGCCTCTGCTTGTTCTGGGCCTTGCCCCGGCCCGCAACCGCGTTCAGAAAAGGAGCATGTCAGATGCCCCCGTTTCCAACGATCCCGCTCTCAGCGTCTCCGACCTCGCCGCCAGCCTGAAGCGGACGATCGAAACGAATTACGACCATGTCGTCGTGCGCGGCGAGCTGGGCCGGGTCACCATCGCCCGTTCCGGCCACATGTATTGCGACCTGAAGGACGACAAGGCCGTGCTGAACACGGTGATGTGGAAAGGCCAGGTCGACCGCCTGCCCTTCCGGCCGGAAGAAGGCCTGGAAGTCATCGCGACGGGCAAGCTGTCGATCTATGCGGGCCGGTCGAACTATCAGATGATCGCCGCCTCCATGCGCCCGGCCGGCGCCGGAGCGCTGATGGCCCTCCTGGAAGAACGGAAGAAAAAGCTCGCCGCCGAAGGCCTGTTCGCGGCGGAGCACAAGAAACAGCTGCCCTTCCTGCCGCGCACCATCGGCGTGGTGACCAGCCCGACCGGCGCCGTCATCCGCGATATCCTGCACCGCATCCGTGACCGTTTCCCGGTCCGCGTGATCGTCTGGCCGGCCCTCGTGCAAGGCGACAGCGCCGCGGCTCAGATCACCGCCGGCATCAAGGGCTTCAACGCCATGACCGGCGCCGACCGCCCGGATGTACTGATCGTCGCCCGCGGCGGCGGCTCGATCGAGGACCTCTGGCCGTTCAACGAGGAAATCGTCGTCCGCGCCGCCTTCGAGAGCGAAATCCCGCTGATCTCCGCCGTGGGCCACGAGACCGACACGACGCTGATCGACTATGTCTCCGACGCCCGCGCACCGACGCCGACCGGCGCGGCCGAAATCGCCGTGCCGGTGCGCCAGGAGCTGCTGCTGCAGACCAGCGAGGCCGGCGAGCGCCTGAAACGCGCCCTCGCCCGCCGCACCGGACAGGCGAAGGACAAGCTGACCGCCGCGCGCCTGCCGCGCCCGGAGAGCCTGCTGCAGACCAAACGCCAGCGGCTGGACTATGCCGCCGCCACCTTGCCTCGCGCCGCCCTCGCCCTGACGCAGAAGGCCCGCGTCCGCCTCTCGCGCCTGACCATCAGCCCGGCCAGCCTGCGCAGCGAAATCCGCACCTCCAAACAGCGCTTGCGCGATGTTGCCGTGCGCGCCTGGCCTGCGCTGACCCGCCTGATGCAACAGCGCGAAACCGCACTCGCCACGCAGGGCAAGCTGCTGGAGACGCTGTCCTACCAGTCGACGCTGAAGCGCGGCTATGCGCTGGTGCGAGACGATGCCGGAAAGCTCGTCCGCTCCGCCGGCCCGGCCGCGAGCGCCGCCAGCCTGAAGATCAGTTTTGCAGATGGGGACGTGACCGCGGTGCCAACCGGGTCTTCCGGATCACCTCCGGCCCCTGCCTCGAAACCGACCAAGGCAAAACCAAAAGGCCAGCAAGGCTCGCTTTTCTAGGCCGCGTCTGCCTACGGACAAATACGGACTTGCCATCCTGCGAGGGAATGGCTACCCGGCCTGTATGCACAAACACGCGATCACCGTTCAGCAACAGACCCGGTTCATCCAGCCGGCGCGTGCTTGTGCCTGGCGACTGCCTGACTGACCGCGCGTCACGACAGCATTCGACCAAACAAGCCCCGCCACCCGGCGGGGCTTTTGTTTTGGTCCCGCCATGACTGAAGGAACGACAAGATGAGTTTTGAAACCGATACCGATATAGCCGACTTGCTGGATGGCTTCCGCAACCGGACACTGCCGAAGGAAAAATGGACCCATGCCGCGCATTGGGCCGCCGCCCTTGGCCTGATCGCGGAGGACGCCGCCGCCGCATATCGCGGCATGCCCGGCATGATCCGCAGCTACAATGAATCCGTGGGTGGCCGGAATACCGATACCGAAGGCTATCACGAAACGATCACCATCGCCTCGCTGAAAGCGGCCGAACACGCCTATCGCGCTGCGCCCGAAGGTTCGCCGCTGCACACCGTCCTGACCGGCCTGCTGGCCGGCCCCTGCGGAAAGCCGGACTGGGTTTTCGAGTATTGGCGGCGGGACACGCTGTTCAGCGTGAAAGCCCGGCGCGAATGGGTCGAGCCGGACATACGCGCCCTGCCTTATTAGGCAGGCCGCACACTGGCCGGTCAAACCAGCCTGAAACGGGACCGTTCCACCGACGGGACGGTCCCGCGACGGCTTAGCCGTTGATGTCTTCTTCCAGCACGGTCATCTGGAACTGGTAGGAGGTCTCGCCCTCGTCGACGTCCTTATAGACGACGGCCAGGAACTCGGCGCCGAGATAGACTTCGACAGAATCGTCCGTCTTGTCGCGCGGCAGCAGGCGCAGGCCGGGATTCAGCTTTTCTTTGAGATAGGCTTCGAGGCGGAGCGTTTCTTCGCGGGTCATTATAAGTGTCCTTTTCTTCGCGAGGCGCAACCTAGTTGGTTTCTCTATGGGTTCAACAGCAAGGCTGCATCAAATTCCGCCCGATTCCACAAGGCAATGCGCCGCAAGCTCATCGACTTCGTCAGAATAGGTCTGCGGCAGCAGGCGCATCAGCTCTGCCTTGTCGATCTGGCCGCAGTCCATCAGGGACAGAACCATGGCCGTATCATTCTGGATACGCCGCATTTCCTGAACAGCCTCGCGGCTGGCACCGCCCCGCTTCAGCGCCTGTTCGTTTTCGCGCGCCGCGATGTTACGCACCGTCAGGTTCCAGGCCAGTGGCAGGATGTTGTCGATGCTCTCGGTATGAGACAGCGCGGCTGGCCAGTCTTCCTCAAGGATATAGATGAAACCCATGTTTTCTTCCGTATACGCCACGCCAACGCGGGTGGAGCCGCGATCGGCCCTTATCTTGGCCGCTGTGCGCAGTTCCGACAGGGCCTCCTGAAGGGCGACATTCTTGTCCTGGCCTTCCGGCAATTGCGACTGCGCGGCTAAGGCGATCAGCGTGGTGCCCACGCCATGATGCGCCATCTGGGATTGTTCCAGCGTGATATCCTCAGGGTCGGATTCCATCAGCTTCGCTGCCTGGCTGAAGGCTTCATAGGCCAGCAAGGCATCGCCGCGCTTGCGCAGGCATTGCCCCTTCCAGAGCAGCAGCATCGGCTCGTTCAGGCCCCGCGCAGCGGCCTGGTTCACATAGTCGACGACCGTGGAACAGCCCCGGTTCCAGCCAAGGGAGTTCCCGTTCGCCTTGCGGTATTCCAGCATGGCAAGACCCGCTGCGCCGACGCCCTGATCGGTCAGACTTGAACTGTCATCCAGCAGGGTCTGGAACTCGCTTCGCACTGTGGCGGATTCGACCTGCCCGCCCCAATCGTCCAGCGCCGCCTGCATCAGGACGCGCTCGCCATTTGTCAGCAGGCTGACGCTGCCTGCCTGATCCGCGCGCAGCACCATGGCGACGACTTGCGAGGTCACCTCGTTCATCGTCTTGCCGAGAATGTGCCCCCGCGCGATGGACACGGCGCGGTCCTTGTAGGAGGCGATTTGCCCTGGTGAGCCGGCCTGTTGCAGCTCCCGCGACAGCTCGGCCTGCCGGCGGGCGGCCTCGTTCTCTTCACGAATGGCAACCAGCTGCGCCTGTGTGGACTCCCTCTGCCGGCTTGCTTCGCCTGCCACAATGCGCAGGTTCACCTGATTCAGCTGTGCCTGCCGGGCATATTCCGCGCGCAGGCCCTGAAGCTCGAAATAGAAATAGATCACGCTGCCCACTGCGATCACCGCAGCCGTTGCCAGCAAGGCCGCCAGGGCACGCACGAGGAAGCGGAAAGACTGCTGCTCGCCCTGCAGCTCCATCAGCAGGTCCAGCGATGTGACCGGCGACCGGCTTGTCTCGTTTTCCGTGCTCACCACTCCGTTCCCCCTGAATCGTTCAGCTTCGTCCCGCGCCAGACATCCGGTCCGAACATCGGCTCCAGCAGCAGGCGCAGGCCCGTCTCGTCTTCATTTTCCCGCAGGAACGCCTCCGCGATCAGCAGCTTGATCCGCGTCTGACGCATCCGCCACATCCTGAGGGCTGCACCGATGGCGGTGGCCACAAAAAAGTTCGATGCGCCGAGAATCCGTTCCGGATTGCCGGAAAAGATGCGCTCGCCGACTGGCAGCGGATATTGCCCGAACAGGGTCAGCAGGAACACGCTGAACGCCGCCAGTGCCGCCAGCATCGCCCCGATCAGGAGTGTCCGGTTCAACCGGGACTCGGCTTTCAGCTGGTCCCGGTGATGGCTGATCAGGGGGCTGATGGACTGGATCATGACGGATCAGGATCCCTCGCCACACGGAAGCCTATGGCATCGTCCCGCCCGCCCGGCGGGAACGCGTCCCGCACGGCAGAGCGGACATAGGACGGAATCTTCTCCCAGCTACCGCCCCGCACCGAGCGCGAGCATTTCTCCGCGCCCGGTTCAGCCTCCGCCTTGCCGATGCGGCCCATATAATCGTGGCTCCAGCAATCGGCGACCCATTCAGCGGCATTGCCATGCATGTCATACAGGCCAAACGCATTCGGCGGATATGACCCGACCGGCATCGGCTGGCGCGGCCATTTCCCTTTCGGCCCGCCATTGTACTGGCGCCCGCCGGCATTGAAGTTTGCATCCTTATCGGTGAGATAGTCGCCGGTGCTGAACGCTGTCGTCGTACCCGCGCGGGCGGCATATTCCCACTCCGACTCGTTCAGCAGGCGATAGGGCTCGCCCTCCACCTTTTCGTTCAGCCAGCGGACATAGTCCATCGCTTCCCACCAGGTGATGTTGATGGCGGGCATGGCGCCGCGTTTCCAGCGGTCAGACCGGGTTTCAGCTTTCGCCTCATTCCCGGCGCAGCCACCTGCGGCGATGCAGTCGTCGAGATCAGCCCAGCTGATTTCCTTTTCGGAGGCTGCAAAGAGGCCGACCTGCGGTTCCCATTGCGGGCCTTCGGTGTCCTTGCGCTCCGGCTCGCTCTCAGGCGAGCCCATAAGGAATGTGCCTGCCGGAATCGCAACCATCTGCGGGCAGTCCGTGCAATCCCTGAACTTGCGCGCCTCGACCGGGCCGCCATTGGCCGCCGCCGCGAAAGCACCTTGTCGCAAAAGGCCAGAGACCGCGCCCGCCGCGGGCGAAGCCGCCGGACCTGGCACGGGCGCCTCGCTGGTCGATGCCATCGACCGTGTTCCGGCTGGAAGGCGCGTCGAGAGCACCGTATCCGAAATCTCCGTGGGCGCAGAGGCGGAGGCACCGCTGCAGCCTGCGAAGCAAAAGTCTGCGCCGGTCAGGCCGGAATTATAGAACGGGGTCTGCAGCCCGCCGGTCGCCGCATTGACGCTGTCCGCGACGCGCTTGAACACTTGTTCGGCGATCAGGTTCTGCTGTTTCAGCGTCTGCGCCAAAGCGAGCGCGAAGGCGGAATTCGTACCGTCGCCGTCATAGGCGACGTAACCGGGCGCCGTAGAATAGGAGATCAGCAGGCCGCGGGCGGGTTTCACCTCGGCCAGTCCGCCCGCTGCACTGCGCGTTGCACTTGGCAGCGGATTGTCCCGGCAGGCATCCAGGATCACGAAGTTTACCGCATTGCCCGCATCCTCGACATAGCGCAGCGCATCGCCGAGGCGCGGCGCCTGGCGCCAGATGTCCTGTTCAGACCGGGCATTGGCATCCACCGGCACGAGATAGTTCAGGCCCTGAGACTGCACGCCGTGCCCGGCATAATAGATCAGGCCCACGGCCTTGTTGCCACCGGCCTTCAGGCGCGCGCCATGGGCGGCGAACGCCTCCTCCATCCGGTCTTCCCCGGCATTCAGGACGAGATCAACCTCAAAGCCGACGTCGGCGAGGGATTCAGCCATCAGGCGGGCATCATTTGCGGGATTGGCCAGCTGCCATCCCCGTTGCTGATAGTCAGAATTCCCAATCACCAGCGCATAGCGCGCAGGCTGGACCGCTTGGGCCTCGGAGGCCAGCACGACAAAAAAACCTGCAATTCCAAGCAGGAATAGGCGAAGCATGGCACGTGTCCCCTTCCCTTGAGATCGTCACCGTCATCCCCAGCACTGGAACTCAGCTTAACCGCAATTCGGCGGAGGGGAAAAGGGGAAGATATGGACCGCTCAGGCAGAGTTGATCAGCTGGCCGGATGCTTCGCAGACGTCGGCAGTTTGGCCAGCTCCTTGGCCTGGCTGACCCATTCATCCCGCTCGATCCGGCCCTTGAAATGCTCCAGCTTGTTGTCGACCCATTCGATCTCCGCCGGGCCCCACTCGGCAATCTGCCAGAAATAATAGACGCCGATCTCGTTCAGCAGTTCCCCCAGCATCGGTCCAATGCCGTTTATCACTTCCAGATCGTCCTCGTTCCCGAAGGCAGGCTCGATCAGCAGATTGGCCTTGTCACCGGGCCGGAGCGCGATTTCCAGCGGGTGGGCCGTGCTTTCCGGCTTCACCTCCGGCTCTGGCTCTGGTTCCGGCTCGGCCGGGCGTTGCGGCGGCGGGGCTTTGGGAAACACCTGGTCGATCTTGGCGAAGGCGGACGTTTCCGGCCGCGGCGGCGATGCGACAGGCTGGCGGTAGACATACTCGCCCTCCCCGCGCAGATGACTGAAATCCCTTGCACGCAGGATGTGGTTCAGGGCGGCCAGCGTATACTCGATATTGGCCAGACGGCTGTCGACCACGCCCATGTCGAGCCGGGCATCCAGCTTGCGCATGGACGAAAGCACCGGCGACAGGTCCGGCTCGCGCATCGCCAGCATGGAATCCTGCAAGGCTGCAAGACGGCGCTCCATCGGGCCGAAGTCCGGCAGCGACTGCAGCTCGACCCGCAACGAGGCGAGCGCGGATTCGACATTCGACAGGCGCGTCTGCACCGGCGTCAGGTCCACACCCGACCGGGCCAGCATCGCCACGGTATGCTCCACGCCGGACAGTTTGGAGTGCAGCGACGCACTGCCGCCTTCGATATCGGCGAGCTTGGTGTGCATGACACGCATGTCTTCGGACGGCGCCCGCAGCATGCCTTCGATATTGCGGAACTCGTTGACCAGCGGCGTGAAGTCCATCTCCGGCAACTCGATGTTGGCGACCGCATCCTCGATCTTCGACAGGCGCTCCTTCACCGAGTCGAGATCCGGCACACGCAGGCCCGCCAGCGAGGAGGAAAGCGTCGACATGCGGATCATCAGCTCTTCGATGTCGGCCTTGCGGGCCGTATCGATCCGGTCGGCAAACTCGGCGAGCCGCGCTTCCATGGCCGCCATGTGCGTGCGCACCGGCTCGAAGTCTACATCCGGGAACTCCATGTTCTCGATGGCCAGCTCCAGCCGCGTGAGACCGGAATGCACCGGGCCGAGATCGACCTCCGGCATGGTCTGGCCACGGATAAGCTCTTCCAGTTGAACCAAGCGGATTTCAAGCGGATCGAGATCGGCATTCTGCAGGCTGGCCACTTCATTGGAGACAGACAGGAGCGAGCTTTCGATATCAGACAGGCGGCCCAGCACGCCTTCCAGCGCTTCGTCCGGCTGTTGCATCAGGGTTTCCATCCGGCTGAGCAGGCCGCGCGTTTCGGTGAACCGGTCATTGATCGCACCAAGGCCGGCACCACCGGTCAGCGACAGCGCGCTTTCAATCTTTGCCAGGCGTTCATGCAGGGGCGACAGGTCCGGCGGGGCCAGGCTGGCAAGGCTCTCCTTCAGCTCTTCCTTCGTTACCGGCGGTGGCTGGTCCTTGGCGCGCTCAGCGCCGGTCAGCAGTTCCTCGTGATAGACGGTGACGTCCTCGAAGTTCCGGCGGAACCACCACCACGCAAGGCCCGCCCCGCACGCGGCGGCGAGGACCATCAGCAGGAAAATCTGGAGCAGCAGGAACAGCATGGATTTTACTCGTATCAGGGGCCGCAGCCCCCTGTTGGGTTAAACTTCATTCGGACGCCCGCACGACGCGGATCTCGATCCGGCGGTTGCGCGCGCGCCCCTCCGGCGTTGTGTTTGAGGATACCGGCTGGGCCGCACCATACCCCTCTGCGATCAGGCGCTGATGGTCGACACCGCGGGCGACCAGCGCATTGCGCACGGCGAGCGCCCGGTTGCGGCTGAGGGTTTCGTTCTCGTCGTCCGGACCGGTGGAATCGGTGTGCCCTCCGATGCGGAGTGTGCCGGGGCATTTCTTTACCGCCGCCGCGACGGCATCCAGCAGGTCATTGCTGGAGGCGTCGATGACGGCACTGGAAGAGTCGAACTCGATCCGAGCCTCCTTCAGTAAATCGGTCAGTTCCGCCTCACAGCTGACGACCGCTTCGTGCGGCAGGATATCGATCTTGCCAATCGTGCCCAATGGCATGGAGGCAACAGCGGCATTGCGCACGTCGTCGGCTTCGGTGTCCGGCAGTTCGCAGCGCAGGTTGAATCGCCCGCGTTCGAATCCGGCCTGGCCCGTGTCGCATTGGGTGATTGTGTTCACGCCGCGCAGCGCCACTTCGACATAGCCCTCCGGCGGCACGAGGCCGGCAATGTCGAGATAGTCGTTCACGCCCGTGATGCGGGGCGGGTAAATCTTGTCAAAGGCGTGCCGGACAACCGTGTCCTTCGTGTCCTGGTCCGGCATCGTGCCGTTCAGGGTGAGGACGCCGTGGGTCAGGGTGAAGGTCCAGGAAGGCGCCGCGATGGCTTCGTCGGTCACATCCTGAAGCGGTGCAGCGGGATGCGGCGCCTCAACATCTTCTGCACTTGGCTGGTTGGTGTAGGGCCCCTGCGGAACGGTCACGCGCGTCGCCGGGCGGGCCAGGCCAAACGGCGTCGCCGAGACGGCGCGCTTCGCGATCATCCGGGCCTTGTGCGCTTCGGCGCCGGATGCCGCCGCTCCGGTAATGGTGACAGACTGTCCGCTGACGGACGTCTGCGCCCAGTCCACGCCATTCGCGGCCAGCGCCTCGGTCACGGCGCGCTTGGTCGCGCCCTGTACGCCCAAGGCAAACGGCACCAGCGCGATCAGGAACAACAGGCCCAGTCCGGCCAGCGGGATCAACCCGAACGGTACAAACGGCAGGTGACCCTCCCGGCGGACAAGCCGGCGCATGCGCACAACGCGCTCGCCCTCTTCCCCGTCGACGGTCTCAAAGCTCACCCGGCCGCCTCCTTCTGACGCGGAAAATTCTCATGGAATGCGAACGCATTAGCCGCCGAAGTTTAGTCGAAACGTTTCGGGGCAACAACATTGTGCATCCATAGCGGACGCGTCAGCCGTGCAGAAAAGCGGCTTCAGGGGCGCCGGGTTCGTGCGGCGCACGAATTCCCGCTCCGGCAGTCTCGCCGGGCGGGAAATGACCGGTGAAAGCAACGGCCGACCTGCGAATTGGTTATGGTCCCGCCGCAGAGGCGGAATCAGCGGACCGCCGAGGGAGAGTCACGACCAGACTTCCGGGAACGGATGTCCGGTCAGAACGGATTAGTTCTCTGCAGAATCGGGCAGCGACTGGTCCATCGTCTTGGCCGGCTGGCAGCAGGAAGGGCCGGAAACGATCTTCGCCGGGACACCCGCAACCGTGCAGTGCGCCGGCACATCCTTCAGGACGACCGAACCTGCGGCGACCTTGGCCTCGTCGCCAACATGGATATTGCCCAGCACTTTCGCGCCAACGGACACCAGCACGCCGCGCCCGATCTTCGGGTGACGGTCGCCGACTTCCTTACCGGTACCGCCCAGGGTCACGCCCTGCAGGATCGAGCAGCCATCGCCGACGACGGTCGTTTCACCGATGGTGATATCTGTCGCATGGTCCAGCATGACACCCTTGCCGATCCGTGCGGCCGGGTGGATGTCGACGCCGAACAGTTCGGACGCCCGGGACTGGAAATGGAAGGCCAGCGTCTCGCGGCCTTCGCGCCACAGCACATTGGCAATGCGGTGGGTCTGAAGGGCCTGGAAGCCTTTGAAAAACAGGAAGGGCTGAAGCAGGCCGCGGCAGGCCGGGTCGCGCTCCAGAACGGCCATCATGTCGGCCTCCGCCTTTTCGACGAGTTCGTCGTGGGACTCGCAGGCATCCGACAGGATATCCCGCACCTGTTGGGTGCCGATGGTCGAGTCGCCGATCTTCTCAGCCAGGTGATAGGCCAGCGCATCGCAGAGGGAATCGTGGGCCAGGATCGCGGCATTGATATAGCCGGCCAGCGACGGCTCATCTGCAGCGGCAGCAGCAGCTTCAAAGCGCAGGCGCTTCCATGCGGGCGGCGGTGCGCCGATGTCGGGATTTTCTGGCATTCTCGTTCCCTCTTGCTCAGGGTGTGAAGCTCACATGGGGCAGCTTGCCGCAGGCATCAAGCCCCGGCGCGCTCACAATTGGGTTATTCGCCGGATGTCTCCGGAATGGCAGGACGATAGCCAAACAGGCGGCGCACGGGCTTGTAGGTCATGATCCGGAAGATGGCCGGCGTGAAATAAAGCGACAGCAGTGCCGATCCGGCCACGCCGCCGGAGATTCCCGCCGCCAGCGGCAGCCAGAAATTGTCCCCCGACAAGAGGATCGGAATGAAACCGCCCATTGTCGTCAGCGTCGTCGCCACGATGTGACGGGTGGCGTCCACGACGATCTCCCGCTGGCGGACGACATCATCGGCCATCGCCCATGGATCGGCCCGCAGCAAGCTGAGCACCACGATCGACGCGTTGATGGAAATGCCGAGCAGGCCAAGGCTGCCGACAATGGCGTTGAAGCCCATAGGCAGGTTGAACAGCCAGACGCCGAAGAAAGCGAGCCCGATGGACAGGAACCCCGTCGACAGGATCAACACCATCATCCGGAAGGAATTGAACACCAGCATGATCGCCCCGGCCATGACCAGGATCAGCGGCACGCCCACGCTGGCAAGGTCCGTCACGGCCTCGGCCGAATTCTCCGCCTCGCCGCCGATGACGACGCTGTAGCCCGCCGGAACAGTGAAGCCAGTCGCCTCAAGGCGCGCCTGGTAGTCGGCCAGCACGGGCGCCGGGATCGTGTAGGGTTCGAGATAAGCGAGGATCTGGTTCATCCGCTGGCCATCCCAGCGGGTGATGACCGCCGTCTCCGGATCGAGCGACAACTGCCCGAGGGCAGACAGCGGCGTACCGCTGGAGCCCGACCCGACCGTTGCCGAGCGCAGGTTCGACAATTCCCGCCGCCGGCTGTCCGGCGCAATCACCACGACGGGCAGCTCCTCCGTACCTTCCAGAACGGAGCCCGCCCGCACGCCTTCCAGTTCGGCATTCAGGTCTGCCGCGAGGTCTGTCAGACGCTCACCCGTCAGAGCCGCAGCCGTCTCGTCCGCATCGAGCTTCATGGTCGGCGCGCCAAGCTGCAGGGAGGCGACCGTGTAGGTCACACCCGGTGTCTGCGCGAGAACAGCGCGCGTCTCGTTTCCAAGCCGGTTCAGCGTTTCGAAGTCGTCGCCGAGAATCCGGAACTCCACAGGCGCATCGGCAGGCGGGCCCTGCTCGTAGGGCAGCGCCAGGAAACGCGCGGACGGGAATTCAGCGCGCACCAGCTGCTGCACATCGGCCACGATCTGGCGTGTACGGAGATTGTTGTCCAGCTGCACCCACCCGGAGGCCAGCCCCTCAACCCCGCGCGTATTATTGATGGCATTGTAATAGACCCGCGGCGCGGGTTCCCCGAGCACCCAGGTCACATCCTTCACACCTTCGATGGACTGAATCAGTTCGGTCGCCCGACGGGTCGCCGCTTCGGTATCGGCCAGGCTCGCTTCGGGCGGCAGCTCCAGGGTCAGCTGGAACTGGTCGCGCTCGGTCTGGGGGAAGAACTGGTTTGGCAACTGGCCAGCCAGCCAGAAGCCGAGGATCGCCGGGGCGATGCCCAGCACAATGCCGAGCGGCGGGAAGCGCAGCACGGCCTCCACCGTCGCGCGGTAACCGTCGGAGATGAAGTCGAACGTGATGCCGTCCCGCCACCAGCGGCGCGGGCGGGTTGCCTCGCCGCGTTCCCAGCCGCGCGTCCGGTCGAACCAGCCCGCCATGGCCGGGATCACCGTCATCGAAATGAGGAAGGAGGAGCATATGGCGAAGACGACCGACAGACCGATCATGCCGATGAATTCCCCTGCCGGGCCGGGCAGCATGGCGATCGGCGCAAAGGCCAGCGCCGTCGTCAGGGTCGAGGCGCCAAGCGGCGCAACCAGATGCTTCAGGCTGCGCTCGATGGCGTCCAGCCGGTTCAAGCCACGCACGCGCCACTGGTCGAAATCATCCACCACGACGATGGCATTATCGATCAGCAGGCCGAGCGAAATCACGAGGCCCGTCACCGACATCTGGTGCAGCGGATGCCCAAACACCTTGAACAGGATCAGTACCAGCGCCACGGTCAACGGCAGGGCCATGCCCACCACGAAAGCAGACCGCCAGCCCATCGTCAGGAACAGGACGCAAAACACGATCCCGGCTGAGATCAGCAGGTTCTGCGCAAGGCCGGTGAGGCGCGCATTTGTGTAGGTGCTCTGGTCGAATATCGTGGCGATGGTCATGCCCGGCGGCGTGTTCCGCGCGAAGTCCTCAACGACCGCGTGGGCCGTATCCGCCCACTGGTCGACACGCTGGCCCGGCGAGATATAGACGCCGATCAGGATGGCCCGGTGCCCGTTCTCGAAGGCCATATTCACCGGCGGGTCGGCGAGGCCCTTGCGCACGTCCGCAATGTCGCCAAGGCGCACCGCTGTGCCGTCGCCTCTTTGAATGATGGGCACGGACCGCACCCGGGAAATCGAGTCGAACTCGCCGCTGATCTGGAAGCCTACATTGCCGCCTTCCGCCCGCAAGCGCCCGGCCGGGGCCTTGGAGTCCCCTGCTGCCAGCGCCGCAGCCGCCTGCCGGAAGGACAGCCCTGTCGCCGCCAGCGCGTCAGGATCCATGACTACGCGCACTTCTTCAGACGGCAGGCCGTAAGTCTGCGTTAGTTCCGTGCCCGGAAGACGTTCAAACCGGTCCTGCAGGTCCAGCGCCAGACGCCGCATCACCGCGATGGGCGGGTCTTCCTCGCTGTCCCATCTTATGCCGATCACCATCGTCGCCGCGCCGACATATTGCTGCGTGACTTCCGGCTGGGAGACCCCGGCTGGAAATTGTGCCTGCGCCTGGCTTACCTTCTGGCGGACCAGTGTCCAGGCATTGTCCACTTCCGTGCCGTTCAGATCCTCGCGTACATTCAGGGTGATTTGGGAGACACCGGCGCGCGAGGTAGAGTTCACCTCTTCCAACTCCGGCAATTCCATCAGCGCCGACTCCAGCGGCTCGGTCACGAGCGCTTCCATCCGCTCGGCATCTGCGCCGGGCAGGAACGCCACAACAGTCCCGTAGCGTTCGATCAGCGTCGGGTCTTCCTGCCGCCCCAGCGTGAACATCGCGCCGAGCCCGCCGATCAGCATGATCAGCATCGACAGCGCCGTCAGGCGCGGCAGGCGATAGAAGAGACTGAGCGCCTTCACCATGGCTCGTCAGTCGTCTGCGAGATTGGCCCGCTGGGACTCGCGGGGTGTCACCGGCATGCCGGGCGTGATGCGTTGCAGGCCGTCGACGATCACCCGTGCGCCCGGCTGGATAGGTCCGCGCACATAGGCGCGGTCGCCATCGCTGTGTACCATTTCGACCGGGCGCGGCACCGCCGTCCAGCCAGAGTCCGACGGGTCTGCCACATAGACCGTCCATAGTCCGCGGGACGCGGCGGAGAGCGCCTTCACCGGCACCCAGAAGCCCGCTTCGCCGACACTCCGGTCAAGCGCGAAGCGCACGACAGCGCCCGCAGCGATAGCGTCCGGATTTTCGATATCGAACACGGCACCCACGGTGCGCTGATTGGCATCGATCACACCGGTCACATTGCGCAGGCGGGCCGTCACTTCGCCGGTGTCGGCCACCAGCGTGTATTCCTTGCCCGGCTCCAGCAGTGCCGCGCTGGCGGCCGGCAGGCCGAGGCGGGCTTCGAGATGGCTCTTCTCGACCAGCTCAAGGATTGGCTGGCCAGCTGCTGCGATAGCGCCTTCATCGGTCAGGCGCTGTGTCACGACGCCATCGAATGGCGCCGTGATGGCGGCAAGGTCGATCTGGACGCGGAGCGTATCGGCCTGCGCCTTGGCGGCCTCGACACGGGCCAGCGCGGTGTTCGCCTGCGCTTCGGCCTCATCGACACTCTGTTGCGAGATATGGCCCTGCAGTTTCAACTGGCGCTGGCGTTGCACGGTGCTGAGCGCCAGGTCATGTGCCGCGCGGGCTTCCTCGACCTGCGCATTCGCCGAGGCGAGCTGCGCCTGTAGGCTGCGCGTGTCGAGCTTTGCCAGCAGAGCGCCTGTCTTCACCTTGTCGCCGACATCGGCACGTATCTCGGCAATTCGCCCGCTGGACGCAAAACCCAGCATGCTGGTGCGGCGCGCTTCGGCAAGACCAGTATAGCTTTCCTTCAGGTCGAACGCGCTGGTCGGCTCCACGGTGACCACGGCCACCGTCAGCGGTGCCGGGGCCTCATGCGCCACTTTCGGCCCTTCGGCGCTGCGCAGGCGGGTCGCGGCGTAGAACATGCCGGCGCCGAACCCGATCAACAGGAGCAGGAAGACCAGCCCCTTCAGCGCAGTTGGCTTCTTCTCCCTGATCTCATTGCCCTCATAAGGGTGCGAGTGAGTCATCAGCGTGTTCCGTTCTTGTGCGGAGGGTCAGCGGGCACGGCCAGGCCGCGCATGACGATGTCTGCATGATACGCGACGAAGTCGCCGTCGGTTTGGGTCGGACAGGGCTGGACGTCCGGCAGGATGGGCATGTGGATCATCAGCAGCGCGAGGCCATGGGACGAGGCCCAGATCGACTTGGCTGACTTGATCGGTTCCAGCGCCGGATCAAACACGCCAAGCGCCTGCCCCTCTTCCACCAGATCGACCAGGATCTTGAAGGCCTGCCCCTTCGGCGTGGCGATGAAATCGTCCCAGCTGAGCTGCCGGCGCGCCGCCAGCTCCTCCCGCGTCGGGATCGACGAGAAGGCGGCGGCATAATGGTGCGGGCGGGCCGTCGCCGTGGAGACATAGGTCGTCACGCAGGCGCGGGCGCGGTCATGGAAATTCATGTTGGCGGCAGACACGCGGTCCACCTGGTCCAGCAGGCGCTCGAAGAAACTGTCCTTCAGCTCCTCCAGCAGCTCTTCCTTGGAACCGAAATATTTGTAGATGGCCGAGGGGGAGTAATCGATCTCTTCGGCCAGCCGCCGGATGGACAGGCCGCTCTCGCCCTCTTTCGCAAACATGCGCTCGGCAGCGGCGAGGATTGCCTCGCGCACCTTGTTGCGCCGCCGCGTCGCGGGAGTCTGCTCGAGAGTGTAGTCCGAATCCATGCCGCGGCCACGATCAACGTTCGAAAAGTGAACAGTGTTCACTAAAATAGACTGCCATCGCCCTCCCGGCAAGCACAGAGTCTGAAAGCCCGCTTTTCGCCCGGATCGGTTCACTGTAGGGACGGCGTATGACGAAAAGGTTTCCTCCCGCCCCGCCGCTCGGTGAACCGATGCTTTCTGTCAGGCCCAGCGCCGAGGCTCGCGCGATGCTCGCGCTGCGCCGGTCGGCCAACAAGCAGTTCATGGGTGCGCCCGGCCCCTCGCCCGCAGATCTGGATGAATTGTTGCAGATCGCAGCCCGCGTGCCGGACCACCGCAAGCTCGCCCCGTGGCGCTTTGTTGTGTTCGAAGGCGAGGCCCGCGCCCGCTTTGGCGCAGGCCTGGCGGATATCCGCGCCGGCCGCGGCGATCCGGAGCCGGAAGTCGAAAATTCCCGCAAACTGCTGCTGCGCGCGCCGGTCGTGGTGTGCGTGATTTCTTCGCCGGTGAATGACGGACGGACGCCGGTCTGGGAGCAGGAACTCTCCGCCGGGGCGGTTTGCTACAATCTCCTGCTGGCCGCCAATGCGAGCGGCTGGGCGGGCAACTGGCTGTCGGAATGGCCAGCCTTCGACGCGGACGCCGGCAAGCTGCTGGGCCTCGAAGACGGCGAACGCGTCGCCGGCTTCATCTATCTCGGCACCGCCACGATGGCCCCGCCGGAACGCCCCCGCGCCGACATGGCCGAAAAGATCACCCGCTGGGAAGGCTGAAGAATGGTGCGTTGTGGCATCCTGCTCCTTCTGATCGGCACCTTCGCCATCTCACTGGAAGCCACAGCGCAGGGCGTTCTGACCCAGAAAGATGAGATCTATGAATTCATCGAGAACTGCAAACCCAGCCGGTCTCGCGAAGCCGTAGCTGCTGATCCGCACGAACCACTGACTGTGACGTGCCGGAACAAATGCATGGAAAGCAAGCTGAACGACTGGCTGTCCCAAAGCCCTGAAAATCGCGAACGCTATTTCGCATCGGGCGATGTTTACGAGATCGAACGTGCCGCCTGGCTGGCCAGCTGCCGGGAAGGCGGTGCGATTGTCGAGCAGACCCGCTGCATGGGCCAGTATGCGCCGGACATTCTCCGCAAAGCAGGCCCCATTCCCTGTGGTGAGGCCGTTATGTGCGACGTCCGCTTCGACATCGACGACAATGGGCGCCCGGAAGGGTTGTCAGCAGCATGCCAGCCCGGCCCTGCCCAGGCCGAATATGAACGCGAAGCGATCTGCCTGATCGGAACTATGTCCTATCCGTCCCATCGGGGACGGAAAAATGTTGTTCAGCCGTTTGAAATGAAGAGCGACCTGAGCTGCCCGATTTCCTGAAGCAGAGGGCTATCCCCGCCCGCGATATGGCGCGACGCCGGTGTCGGGCACGTAGAGCCCCTTCGGCACTTCACCCGACTGCCAGAACACGTCGATCGGGATACCGCCGCGCGGATACCAGTAGCCGCTGATGCGCAGCCATTTGGCGTCGGTAAACTCGAAGATGCGCTTGCCGATGGAGACCGTGCAGTCCTCATGGAAGGCGCCATGATTGCGGAAGCTGGTGAGGTAGAGCTTCAGGCTCTTGGACTCCACCAGCCACTCGCCTGGCGCATAGTCGATCACGAGATGGGCAAAGTCCGGCTGGCCGGTGACCGGGCAGATGGAGGTGAATTCCGGCGCCACGAAGCGCGTCAGGTACAGTGTGCCGGTGTGCGGGTTCTGCACACGCTCCAACTGCGCCTCTTCCGGGCTTTGCGGCTGGGCGGTCTGTTGGCCGAGCTGGCCGAGGTTTTGGTAGATCGGATTATCAGACATTGGGAAGCAGCGCCGGGACAGGAATGATGTTGAACAGGAGCCCCATGTAAAGCGCATAGCCCGCCAGAAGAAGCCCCCCTTCCCAGCGCGCGATCTTCTTCCCGGTTATCCCGAAAAGGAACAGGAAGAACAGCGACAGGACCAGCGCGCCGATATCGGTGGAGCTGACGATGCTATGGCCGCCCGCCTGCAAGGCCTCGCCTGCGATGTCCCCGGCATGGTTCTGCATCACGCTGAACGGGTGGATCAGCGCCGTCACGCCCAGGATGCCGAGGATGTTGAAGATGTTGGAGCCGATGATGTTGCCGAGCGCGACATCCGCCTTGCCGCTGCGGGCCGCCGCCAGCGAGGTCGCGAGTTCCGGCAGGCTGGTGCCGACGGCGACGATGGACATGCCGATCACCGCTTCGCTGACCCCAATATCACGGGCAATGCCCACAGCGCCGTCGACCATGAAGCGCGCGCCGAACACGATGCCCGCCAGCCCCGCCAGCGCGATCAGCAGGCCTTTCACGATGCCGTAGGGTGCCTCGACGATCTCACCCTCGCCGGCATGCATCTCGGCCTCTGGCGTGTCGCCCTTCTGGTCCGCCACCAGCGACAGGATGATGTAGAGGACGAGTGCGGTGACCAGCAGGAACCCGCTGAGCCGGGTAAACGCGTCCAGCCAGATCAGCCCGCACAGCGCCGCCGTGGCAACAATCACCACCGCCGCATCCCGCTTCAGCGCGCCGGGATTGGTCATGATCGGCTTCACCAGCGCCGCCGCACCCAGCACCAGCAGGATGTTCGCGACGTTGGACCCCATGACATTGCCGATGGAGATACCGACCGCGCCGGTATCGATGGCGCGAAGGCTGGTCACCAGTTCCGGCATGGAGGTGCCGCAGCCAACCAGGGTCAGCCCGATCACGAGTTCCGAGATGTTGAGCTTGCGCGCGACCGCGACCGATCCGCGGACAAGTCCCTCACCGCCAAAGATCAGGAGGCCGAGGCCCGCCAGCACCAGAAGATAGTCCATCAAAGGGCCTTTCGGAAAACCGGACAAACATAGTTTACGGGCGGTCCCGCACAATGGTTCCGTATCACTCATTAGCGGCCTAACAGGAAGTTACCGCAGTTCATGCAGGATTCAGGCAATCTGAGCTCCCATATTCATGAAATACCGATGAATTTGGTCCAGAACTCGCATGGTTAAATCGATGCCCGGCCGTGATATGCCTTCCCGCCCGCGTCAGAAGGGTGCGGGCCTTGCCCGTGGAGCCGCCAGCCTTGCGCTGGCCGGAACCCTTTCGGCATGCACGCTGCTGGGCGGAAACGGCGCGGATGGTGGCATCTCCGGCACGGTTTACGCTCCCGCGTCGCTTGACGGTGTGCCTGACAATCTCGCCTCTCGCGCGAACTCGGTTCTGCAAACCTACAAGGCGCCGCCCGCCTCCATTCTCGAAGCACGCCGCCGCGCCGACCGGGCCGCCGAAACGATTGAGGAATTCCTCTCCTCCGAAGGCTACCTTGCCGCCAGCGCGGTGCCCCAGCCCATCGACACCGCTGCCACAACGCCAAAGGTCGAGATCACGCCTGGCAAACGGTTCCGCATCGCCTCGGTCACCGTCTCCATCGACGGCGAGATAGACTCGGACACCGGTGCGGAAATCGAACGCGCGAAGAAGGGCCTGCTGATCGGCGGGCCCGCACACACGAGTTCCATCGAGCGGATGGACACGGTTCTGGTGAACCACCTGAAAGAGGCCGGCTATGCCTTCGCGGCGAGCGAAGATATCGACGTGCTTGCCTCCCGCACCGATGCGAGTGTCGAGATCACCTATACGCTGATCCCCGGGCCTCGGGTGAAGCTCGGCGAACTCATCCTGCCGGACGATATCACGACCCGGCCGCCCTCGGTCCGCGTGATGCAGACCTGGAAGACAGGCGACTATTACACGCCGGAGAAAATCCGGACGCTGAGGACACGTCTCCGCTCGTCCGGCCTCTATGACGGGATCGGCATTGAAGTATCCGAGACGCCAGACGCAGATGGCACCCACGCCGTCGAGCTTTTGCTGGCAGACGCGAAACCGCGCTCCATCGGTATCGGCGCATCCCTGTCCACGACCGAGGGCGCCGGGGTCGATGCCTTCTGGGAAAAGCGCAATATCACCGCCCGGGGTGACACGGTGCGCGTGGAAGGCGCCGTCGCCAATATCAGCCGCCACCTGACCGCCAGTTACGAACTGCCGAACATCGGCCGCTACGGCCGGACGCTGGATGCGGAAATCGGCGCCCGTCAGGAAGAAACCGACGCCTACGACCTGACCGGCCTGAAAACCGGCGCGACCCTGTCCCAGCCGTTCAACAAGAATTTCACCATCTCGGCCGGTGCCTATGTCGATGTAACCCGCACGGTCGAATACGAGCTGACGCGGTCTGGCCCCTCCGACCCGATCGACCAGGTCACCTTCTCCACCCCGCTGAGCGGCACCTACAATACCGTCAGGAACGCGCTGGACCCGCAGGATGGCAACCGCCTGTTCCTGACGCTTGAGCCCAGTATCTCCACCGGCACGGTGAATGCGGTCTATACCCGCTACCTCACCAACGCGACGACCTACCATTCGTTCACGGATAGCCTGATCGCTGCCGCACGCGTGGAAGCCGGCGGCTTCCTTGGCGACACGGACGTACCGGCAGACCGCCTGTTCTTCGCGGGCGGCGGCGGCACCGTGCGCGGCTATGCCTACCAGTCGCTGTCACCGACCAACGCTGACGGCGACTATGTCGGCGGCGAAGCACTGTTCGATGCGTCCCTTGAGCTGCGCTGGCGCAAATCGAAACGCTGGGGTTATGTCGCCTTTGTCGACTCCGGCGCTGCCGCAGCCGATTTCGGCGAAGTCTTCGGTGACCTGCGCAGCGCCTTCGGTGTCGGCGTGCGCTACTATCCGGGCTTCGGTCCGATCCGGCTCGACATCGCAACACCGATCAGTCCGCGCGACGGCGACGATCCGGTACAGATCTACATTTCGATCGGGCAGGCATTCTGATGCCAGCCCTGAAGACGCTCATCGACCCGGTCCGGAAACACCCATGGCTCTCAGCGGCTGCAGCCTTGCTGTTGACCATTGTGATCGTGGTCATCTCGGCACGCGTGTGGATCGCCAGCGATGGCGGGCGGGCCTGGCTGCTCTCACAGATCGATGGCCGCAAGGCGGGCGCCTATGGCACGATTGACGCCGAAGGCCTGTCGGGCGACCCGCTCGGCAAGATGTACCTGCGGCGGCTGGCCGTACGCGATGCAAACGGAGACTGGGTCGTCGCGCAGAACATTTCGGTCGACTGGGCGCCCATGGCGCTCGTCTCCGGCCTCGTCGATGTGAAAGCGCTGTCGGCAGGCAAACTCAACTTCATCCGCCGCCCGGTGACGGAGAAGCAGCCGCCATCGAGTAGCGGTGGCAGCGACATCCGCATCAAGCTCCGTAGCCTGACTATTCCGGACCTTGCCTTCCAGGAAGGTTTCGCCGGGCCGGAGGCGCACTTCGACGTGAGTGGCCGCTACGACCAGGCCGGGCGGACCCTGGCGGCAAAGCTCGACGCGTCCCCGCGCGACGCAGGCACAGACCGGTTCCTGATCGACCTGCGCCGCGAGGCCACCGGCCCGTTCAGCCTGGACGCAGACATCAATGGCGCCCCCGGCGGCGTGATTGCAAACCTGATCGGCCTTGAGAACGCCACCGGCGTGACGCTGAAAGCTTCGGCCTCTGGCACGCCTGACACCGCCACAGGCGATGCAACACTGACGATCGGCGACCAGCCGGCCGCGACCGCGACGCTGAAGATCAAGGACAAGCGCCTCACCGCCGATGCCACGCTCGACGCGACACGCTTGCCCATGCTGGGCAGCCAGATCGTTTCGCTTGTCGGCGATGCCACCACCGTCCGTCTCGAAAGCACGACAGGGCTGCGGGAAGCGCCGTTCGGCATAGAGACCTCCTTGCGCGCAGGCACTCTGTCCGTTCGTGGCAAGGTCGATACACGCAGCTGGGCGCTGACCGGGGCGGCGGATCTCGATGTCGAGGTCACAGACCTGCAGCCCATTCTGGGCGAGCCGGGCAAGTTCTCCTTCATCGGCACAGCGGCAAAGGACCGGAAAGACTGGCTGCTGCAAGGCAAGGCCGGACTGAAAGTCAGCGGCGAGAACGCCATCCCGTTCGAACAGGCCGAAGGTCCGGTGAAAGTGTCCATCGGCCGACCGGACATCGCCTTCACCGGTGACCTGAAGATCACAAATTTGCTCGGCCGCATCAGTGCTGCAGCACCGCTGTTCGGCGAAACCACCGCCCTTCGTGCTGAAGGCCGCTACGACCGCGCCACCCAGCGTTTCATGCTGGAGCAGACCGATGCCGCCCTCTCGAAGGGCCGCGTCGGCGCCACTGGCACGATCGATCTCGCGGAAAGCAGGCTGGACCTCTCCGGCACGCTCACAACCGCGCTTGACCCGCTGCCCGGCGGCGCAAGCGGCCAGCTGAGCGGTCCCTTCTCGCTGAGCGGTGCCCTCGCCCGCCCGGCCATTGAATTCAGTCTCGCCGCAAAGGACCTTGCCGATCTGCCGGACCCGCTCCTGCAGCTGACCGGCACGGCGCCGACCCTGAACGCCTCACTTCAGGTGAAGTCCGGCTCGCTCGGCATTTCGTCTGCGCGGCTCTCCGGCCAGCGGGCCGTGGTCACCGCGGCCGGCGATTGGGCATGGTCTGGCAACAGCGACGTGCGGGCCGAACTGATACAGTCCGCACCGGTCACCGCAGGTGGCTGGGAAGTCTCCCTTGGTCATGCACAAGTCCGGCTTGGTGGCCGCTCAGGCGCCCTTCGTTATGACATCGACACCTCCGGCGGCACCGCAAATGGCGCCGGGCGGCAGGTCGACGACCTGGCCCTGACGGCAAAGTTGGCGGGCGCCCGTGGCCGTATTTCCGGCCCGCTCACACTCAGCGCCATTGCCGATGGGGAACCGGTGTCCGCCAATGCAAACCTCCTCCGGGCGGAGGGCGTCACGCAGCTCGCAGACATCACCGGCACCCTTGGCCCCGGGAGGTTCACCGGCGCTGTATCCCTTGCAGATTCCGGCGACCTGACGGGCGATATCAATGTCGACGGCACGGCCCTTTCCTGGAGCAGCGGCGCCGCCCGCGAGGCCAAGGGCACCATCCATTTCGAGCGCAAGGGCGCCGACCCGTTCGCGCTGATGGCGGACCTGAATGTCACGGACCTCGCCCTCGGCCCCGGCCGCGCACTGGTCTTCGACAAGGCCAGCGCTACCCTGCGCAATGCGCCGGAAGGCTATGACATCCGCGCCCGGTTCATCTCCGACGTGCCGTCCTACCCGACCGACCTGACCTTCATCGCATCCGCCAGTTTCGGCGCGCCTGCCGCGACCGGCATGTTCGAACTTTCCGGCACCGCACTGGGAGAGCCCATAAACACGGCAGCTCCGGCGCATTGGCGGCTTGGCGATACCCCGGAACTCGATGCCGACGTTTCCCTGCTCAGCGGCCGCATCAAGGCCGGCCTGACGGGTGGCGGCGACGACACCCGCCTCATCTTTGACGCAACCGGCATCGACCTCAGCCCGGTGCTCGCGCTCTTCGAGACCACGACCAATCGCACCCGCATGGAAGGCCATGGCGACCTGCGCGTCTTCGGCGCGGCCCCGTCCGGCACTATCCATGTCGTCGCGGCCAGCGACGTGCCGGGACTCGATTCCTCCTTCATGATGAACCTCGACGGGACGCTGACCCGCAGCGGCCTCACCATCGACCTGAGGAGCGATTATGGTGGCCGCCTGGTCCTGAGCGGCAGCTCGATCGTGCCAGTTTCAGCCAAGGCCGGGAAACTGGTTGCGCCGGACCGGACGGCTCCCCTGAAAGGCCAGGCCAGCCTGACCGGCGATCTCGCCGTGCTGCGCACCGCCGCCCTCGCCTATGGCCATGACGTCAGCGGCAAGATCGACGCTTCCGCAAACCTCAGCGGTACGCTGGAGGCCCCTGCCTATGACGCGCAGGCCAGCCTCCGGAACGGCACCTATGAACTGGGTAGCATGGGCTTCCAGCTGTCAGACATTACCGCTGATGCCGCTTATGACGGCGAAGCGCTCACCGTCACCGGCAAGGCAGGTGCGCCGGGCGGCGGCACTTTCTCTCTGGATGGCCGTCTCGCCGGCGAGGGCACAGACCTTGAGGCCGAATTCCGCAACCTGCTCCTGTTCAATCGCGATGGCGATCACGCAAGGGGCAGCGGCAAGCTTGTGCTGGCCGAAAGCGCAGTCACGCGCAGCCTGACGGGCGAAGTAACGATCACACAGGCCCGCTATTCGCTGGACAACCTGCCTTCCTCGCGCCCGCACGCACTCGATGTGCGCTGGACCGATGACCCGCCGGCCGAGCCGGACGCCAGCCGGCTGCGCCGGACCCTGTCGCTGGATATCGACATCAATGCCGACCGCCGGGTCTATGTCACCGGCCGGGGCCTCGACAGCGAATGGCGGGCGGACCTGAAGCTGACCGGCACACCGGCCGCGCCTCGCCTTAACGGCACAACGACCCTGGTCCGAGGCGATCTGGATCTCGCCGGCCGGCCCTTCGTCTTCGACACTGGAACCATCACATTCGATGGCCCTGTGAACAGGGCCCAGATCAATCTCTCCGCCGAACGGTCGGTGAACGACTTTGATGTACAGGTGAATGTGACGGGCTCGCCAGTGAAGCCTGTGATCGAGCTCTCAAGCTCCCCTGACCTTCCCCAGGATGAAATCCTCTCCCGGCTGCTGTTCGGCCGTTCCTCGATGGACCTGTCCGCGCTGGAGGCTGCCCAGCTTGCCAACACCATTGCGCGGCTGTCGGGAAACTCCACCGGATTCGACCCGGCAAGCGAATTCCAGGCGGCGCTCGGGATCGACCGATTCTCTATCGGCACCTCTGAAACTGGCGGCGCGGAAATTGGTGTTGGCCAATATCTGAGTGATGACGTTTATCTGGAGCTGAAATCTGCAGGGGCCGAAGGTAGCTCAGTCGAGGTCGAGTGGAAGCCCAGACCCCAGATTTCCGTTACGTCAGAGACAAATGCGACGGGCGACAGCAAAGTCTCTATCCGGTGGAAAAGAGACTATTGATTGTCCTCCAAATGCCCCGGCAAGACAGCAACTTCTATAAGAATTGCTACAGAAAGTAGCGCATCGATATCCTTAGGAATAATCCCTGAATTTATAGGCGATTAGGGTCCCTATGCATACCAACCAAAAGAATGTAATATTCGCTATCGAATAGCGTCGGCAGGGTGGTGTTTCAAATTTGTTATAAGCACTCGATTTGCTTCTACACCCTAGGAGAGAAGAGTTTGCTAACCCATAATCCGTAAACTTCTGAGGATATTGGACGTGCCATCTCGCCGACAGACTACATCCCGCGCCCCCACCGCAATCGACCAGATGGTGGGCGAAAAAATCCGCAAACTTCGCCTCGACAGAAACATGACACTTGCCGAACTCGGATCCGAACTCGGCATCTCTCATCAGCAGCTGCAGAAATACGAAACCGGCACCAATCGCCTGAGCGCCGGCATGCTGTCGAACGTCGCTGATGTGCTGCGCGTCGAGATCACAGACCTGTTCGAAGATACCAATGCCAACAAGGGCAATGCGCCCGATCCGCTGGAGAAGGCCCGCAACGAGTGCCACTCCTGGATCAACCGGGCGAATTCCGTCGAAAAGCTCGGCGCCATGGCCCGCGTGCTGAAGGCCCTGTCGGCAGACTGATCCCTGCCCGCTCGCGAATATCCGGTCGTCCGGCTTTCAGGTCCGCCTAGAAAGTCCGGGCGATTTGCGATTCTGCGCCATACTTCACCTGATCCGGATGCACGAAGGCATCCCGGAACCAGGCGACCCGGCGCTCATCGAATATGGTCCACAGCCAATCGAGCACAGCCTGGCCATGAGGCAGGCGGCGCACCCGTTCGGTATAGGTCAGCCAGAACTGGATGGGTGCGATTTCCGGCAGGTTCAGCGGCTTCACCCGTTTGTCGATCTCGCCGATATAGGACGGCAGCACCGCAATGCCCCCGCCATGCGCGCAAACCTCAATCATGGCAGCGGCAGAATTGGTGACCAGCGAGTAGTCGATCATCTTTTTGAGTTCAGCGACGCGCGGCGCCCAGCGCTCGATCTGGTGCACATAGCCTTCATGAAGGATGGTCTTGTAGCGGTAGTATTCGAACAGGCTGTTGGGCAGTTCATCATAGTCGGCCAGATAAGCCTCGGACGCGAAACTCATATAATGAAGAACGCCCAGCTTCCGGCCGATGATTTCCGGAGATTTCGGTTCTGTGAACTGGATTGCGATGTCAGCTTCGCCTTCCAGAAGGTCCGGCACGGTATCGACGACTCTCAGACGTAGCTGGACACGCGGATTGGCGGCCTGGAACTCCGGCAGGCGCGGCGCGATCCAGTACGGCCCGAGGCCGTCGCCTGTGGCCAGCACGATGCGGCCCTCCACGTCCCGGTCGCGATTCCCTGCGTTTTCGAAGACCTCGCCGACCGATTCCGCCATGGCGTGAATATGGCTGAGCGCGATCCGGCCAGCGTCTGTCAGTTCGACCCCGCGCGTCGTGCGCACGAGCAGGACCGTGTTCAGGTCCTTTTCCAGCTGGTCGATTTTGCGGCCGATCGTTGGCGCGGATTCCTGGAGGCGATGCGCTGCTGCATTCATGCTGCCAAGTTCCGCAACGATGCGGAACACACGCATATTATCCCAGTCCATCCGTTCGGTCATTATTATGCCATCCGGTTCGCTCACGCTTCTCACCTCTCCCGCGTCAGAGCGACGACTACACAGGCAACATGGCCCCAGCGCAATACTTTGCCGCAGGCATTAGGATATTTGGCCACAGGATGTCGGATATATCTCCGCATGGTGCCGGCTGCAGGACTCGAACCCGCGA
>NZ_AWFE01000023.1:0-658 GCF_003263315.1 Hyphomonas sp. GM-8P | reverse complement strand
CGCCGCATGGATCCACGTATTGATGGAGACGTCATCGGCTTGCACCAGGCGCGCCACTTCCTTCTTGAGCGACCTTGAGATTCTGAGTGAAAATCTTTGGCCGCCTGCCATACCTATTCTTTCCTTGTTGTGATGAGGAAAGCGTCTGCCAGATTGACCACATCCACGGGCAGATAGAGCTTCAGGCTTTCTGCAAATTCTGCCTGTTTGCCGGCAGGAAAGGTTCCGCTGATGCGTTCGGCCGCGAGGGTCTCGTCATCGATGACCAGTTTTATGGTCGAATAGCGGTTCATTTCGACGATGGCCTCTGCGAGCGTCACATTGTCGAACCGGAGGAGACCTTCGCGCCATTTGCCGGCAAGGGCGGGATCGATGGTGGAGAGGAAGGGGTCAGCGCCCTGTCTCACGTCCAGACGGTCGCCGGGCTTGAGGACGATGCCCTCCTGCAGGGTCTTTGCGGGCATCGCGCCCGCCTTCCCTTCACTGTCATCCGTCCGACTCGCGCTGACACGGACCGAACCCTGGATCAGGGTGACGGAGATGGCGTCCTGATCGGCACGCACGTTGAACGCCGTCCCGAGCGCACGCGTGATTGTGCCGCCGGCTTCGACCAGGAATGGCCGGTCAGAATGTTCGACCTCGAACAGGGCTTCGCCTT
>NZ_AWFE01000022.1:0-670 GCF_003263315.1 Hyphomonas sp. GM-8P | reverse complement strand
ATCTCGGGCACTGGGTCGACAAGGCGAACTCGCTGCTCGTCGGCGTCATCCTGCATGTCCTCTATGCAGAGCGGGAAAAAACACTCGCACGTGTGGCGAGCTTCCTTGCCGATCCCGATCGAACCTTCCGCACGACCCTGTCGATCATGCTCCGGACCAATCATCTCGGCACGGGCGAGGCACCCAAGGTTCATCCCGTGGTCGCCGAGACGGCGCGAGAGCTGATGAACCAGTCGGAGAATGAACTCTCGGGCGTGCTGTCCACGGCGCTGCGTTTCCTGTCGCTCTATCGCGATCCGGTGATTGCGGAAGTGACGTCCCGGAGCGATTTCCGGATCGAGGACCTGGTGTCCGGCGACCGGCCGCTCTCGCTCTACCTGGTCGTGCCGCCATCAGACCTCTCGCGGACGAAGCCGCTGATGCGCCTCATCCTCAACCAGGTCGGGCGGCGGCTGACGGAACATCTGGATGTGCGTCCGTCAGTGCTAGCGCGCAGCAAGTCGCTGGCTCTCAATATCTTGGGAGCCTGCGGGCTGCTGGCGCCGCAGGTGTCCGTGTCGGAGCCGACATCCCGCCGGCGGGTCCTGTTCATGCTGGACGAATTCCCTGCCCTCGGCCGGCTCGACTTCTTCGAGAGCGCGCTCGCCTATATGGCAGGCTATGGCCTCAA
>NZ_AWFE01000021.1:0-670 GCF_003263315.1 Hyphomonas sp. GM-8P | reverse complement strand
ATCTCGGGCACTGGGTCGACAAGGCGAACTCCCTGCTCGTCGGCGTGATCCTGCACGTCCTTTATGCCGAGCGCGAGAAGACGCTGGCGCGCGTATCGAGCTTCCTTGCCGATCCCGACCGGACATTCCGCACGACGCTGTCGATCATGCTCCGGACAAACCACCTTGGGACCAGCGATGCGCCAAAGGTTCATCCCGTCGTCGCCGAGACAGCCCGAGAATTGATGAACCAGGCGGAGAACGAGCTCTCCGGCGTGCTGTCAACAGCGCTGCGGTTCCTGTCGCTCTATCGCGACCCGGTGATTGCCGAAGTCACCTCGCGGAGCGATTTCCGGATCGAGGATCTGGTGTCCGGCGACCGGCCGCTTTCGCTCTACCTCGTCGTCCCGCCCTCGGACCTTTCGCGGACGAAGCCCCTGATGCGCCTCATCCTCAATCAGGTGGGCCGGCGGCTGACGGAGCATCTCGAGATTCGTCCTTCGGTATTCTCGCGTGGCAGATCGCTTTTGGCGAACATTCTCGGAGTTTGCGGGCTGCTTACGCCGCAGGTTTCTGTGCCGGTCGTAAAGTCCCGTCGGCGTGTCCTGTTCATGCTGGACGAGTTTCCTGCCCTTGGGCGCCTCGACTTCTTCGAAAGCACGCTCGCCTATATGGCAGGCTATGGCCTCAA
>NZ_AWFE01000020.1:0-749 GCF_003263315.1 Hyphomonas sp. GM-8P | reverse complement strand
AGTTCGCCTTGTCGACCCAGTGCCCGAGATCGCCGAGCTTTCCCTGCGGGTCCACGAGAATGTCGGCAATATTCTGGACATCCCGCACCTCGCAGGGACCCCGCCGAACTTCCATCAAAGGATTGAAATGCGCCGAGGCGACATCGGTCGGATCGAACCGCAAGCAATGCGAGAATTCTGAGCGCCAGCCTGACGTCAGCTGCCAGTTCTCGCCTTTGATGTCATGCACCAGGACCGAATGTGGCCAGGAAAGAAGAGTGGGGACAACAAGGCCGACACCCTTGCCCGACCGGGTCGGCGCAAAGGCCATGACATGGTCGGGGCCGTCATGGCGGAGATAGGAGCCTTGGGCCTGTCCCAGGAACACGCCAGCTGGTTTCAAGAGACCTGACTTACGCAGATCCCTGCCTTCCGCCCAGCGTGCCGACCCGAAGGTCGAGACCCGCTTGTCCCACCGGGCCCGGAGGATCGAGCCTGTCACCGCAATCACGATAGCGGCAACGCCGCCCGAGCCGGCAATCAGTCCGCCCCGGTCGAACACATCCGGCGCATAGGCATCGAACGAATACCACCAGCCGAAGAAGGCCCACGGCACATAGATCGGCACGTCCAGGATGACGACAAGCGGCTCACCCAGACGCGGCGACCAGCTCAGCGACCAGGCCGTCCATTCGGTCGCGCACCAGAGCGCCACCAGGACGACAAGCAAGACGAGGATGATCTGCCAGAAGAGGTTCGTGCCATGTTTC
>NZ_AWFE01000019.1:0-749 GCF_003263315.1 Hyphomonas sp. GM-8P | reverse complement strand
AGTTCGCCTTGTCGACCCAGTGCCCGAGATCTCCGAGCTTGCCCTGAGGGTCCACGAGAATATCGGCAATGTTCTGGACGTCGCGCACTTCGCAATGCCCCTTACGCACTTCCATCAGGGGATTGAAATGCGCCGAGACCACGTCGGTCGGGTCGAACCGCACGCAGTGGGAAAACTCCGAGCGCCAGCCTGAGGTCAACTGCCAATTCTCGCCCTTGATGTCGTGCACCAGAACAGAATGCGGCCAGGAGAGGAGCGTCGGGACAACAAGGCCCACGCCCTTGCCGGAGCGGGTCGGCGCAAAGGCCATGACATGATCGGGTCCGTCATGGCGGAGATAGGATCCTGATGCTTGGCCCAGGAACACGCCGGCTGGCTTCAAAAGTCCGGACTTACGCAAATCCTTGCCTTCCGCCCAGCGCGCAGAGCCAAACGTTGAGACCCGCTTGTCCCAGCGTGCGCGGAGGATCGACCCAGTTACCGCGATCACGATGGCCGCGACACCGCCCGAAGCGGCGATAAGTCCGCCCCGGTCAAACACATCCGGCGCGTAAGCATCGAACGCGTACCACCAGCCGAAGAAGGCCCAGGGCACGTACACCGGCATGTCGAGGATGACGAAGAAGGGTTCACCAAGCCGGGGTGACCAGCCAAGCGACCACGCTGTCCACTCCGTCGCGCACCAAAGCGCCAGGAGGACGACGAGCAAGACAAGGAGGATCTGCCAGAAGAGGTTCGTGCCATGTTTC
>NZ_AWFE01000018.1:0-804 GCF_003263315.1 Hyphomonas sp. GM-8P | reverse complement strand
GGCGATGGACCACCTCAGTGGGGCAGACCAAGTGGAGTTGCCCCGTTGCTCAAGCGAGCCGGGTCTTCGGCGGCCTTGCCGCCGCATGAAGGCGTAAGGGCTCAGGCCACCGAGTGCAGTATGCGGCCGGTCAGTGTTGTAGTCTATCCGCCAGGCCTCGATAATCCGGCGAGCATCTTTGAGGCTGTCGAACAGATGCTCGTTCAGACACTCGTCGCGGAAGCGGCCGTTGAAGCTTTCGACGAAAGCATTTTGCGTGGGCTTTCCCGGCGCGATATAGTGCCATTCGACGTCGGCCTTCTTTGCCCATTTCAGGATCGCATGACTGGTCAGTTCGGTCCCATTGTCAGAGACGATCATTTTCGGCTTGCCGCGCGTTTCGATCAGGCGTGACAGTTCGCGTGCCACCCGCGTTCCAGAGATCGAGGTATCGACCAGAATAGTCAGCGCTTCTCTCGCAAAGTCGTCAACGACATTCAGTGTCCTGAACCGTCTTCCATCTGATAAGGCATCAGACACAAAGTCGAGGCTCCAGCGCTGGTTCGAGCCTGTGGGCATCAGCATCGGCGCGCGTGTCCCCACAGCCCGCTTGCGGCCCCGGCGGCGCTTCACCGACAGGCCTTCCTCGGTGTAGATACGGAACACCTTCTTGTGGTTTGCATAGAAGCCCTCCCGCTCCAGCAGGATACCCAGTCGGCGGTAACCGAACCGACGACGTTTGCCTGCCAGAACTTTAAGTTCTTCTCGCAGCGCGTCATCTTCGCCAGTCGTTTTGGTCTGCCCCCAGCAAAGTGGTCCATTATT
>NZ_AWFE01000017.1:0-849 GCF_003263315.1 Hyphomonas sp. GM-8P | reverse complement strand
GGACCGGCACGCCCAATGCAGCGCCGACAGGCGGACCCAACGCATCTCCCGACTGGGCCCGGCGCATACGGCGCGACCAGTCGACCCGCGATGCCGGCATGATGGCAGCCGCGGCCGTGCGCGACGGCGACCGGCCGGGTGGCGGCACATCGATCGAACTGAAGAGAGACGAGGACTAGACAATGCTCTGGAAGCGAAACTCCACCCGCTATGGCGAGACACCGGAACCGGTGACACCTTACCAGCGCGCCGCGCAGGCCTGGGACGACCGGATCGGGTCGGCCCGCGTCCAGGCGGCCAATTGGCGGTTCGCGGCCCTCGGCAGCCTTGCCTTGTCGTTTGTTCTGGCCGGCGGCCTTGTCTGGCGGTCGACCCAATCGATCGTCACGCCCTATGTAGTGGAACTGACCGGCGAGGGTGCGGTGCGCGCCGTCGGTCCCGCCGACGGGCGCTATGAGCCGACCGATGCACAGATCGCCTATCACCTCGCCGAGTTTGTGAAGAACACCCGTTCGATTTCCATCGATCCGGTCGTCGTCCGCCAGAACTGGCTGAAGGCCTATGCCTATGCGACCGACCGGGCGGCAGCGACGCTGAACGATTATGCCCGCGACAATGATCCGTTTACGGATGTCGGCAAGCGCTCGGTCTCGGTCGATGTCACGAGCGTCGTGCGCGCATCCGACGACAGTTTCACCGTCCGCTGGCGCGAGACCGCTTACCGGAACGGCACCGAGACCGCCCAGTCGACCCATACGGGGGTGTTCTCGATCGTCATCGACCCGCCCCGCACCGAAGAAGCTCTTCGGGCCAACCCCCTCGGCCTCTACGTCCACGGCCTCAACTGGT
>NZ_AWFE01000016.1:0-929 GCF_003263315.1 Hyphomonas sp. GM-8P | reverse complement strand
GCACGAAGGTCGCGAGCGTTTCGGCAAGGACGAGATTGTCCCGCTCGATCCGCCCGAATTGGCGCGTCAGTCGGTCGAGCCGGCGATTGATGGCGGCTTCGCGCTTATTGTCGGACTCGCCTGCCCGGTAGGCCGTTACTGCCCCATCGATGATCGTGCTTTCTGACAGGCCAGGGCGTTTGGCCATGGCCTTCAGCCAGTGAAAATTCTCTGGCGAGATATAGGGCTGGATCCGGAGCTTCATTGGCCATTCCCCGTGAGATCAATGCCGGTCGCCTGTTCGAGGCTGTCAGCCTGCACGAGGGCGTCGAAGAGACTAGCCTGCAGGGGATTGCACACCTTGCGCCGCGCCGTGCCTGGCTTCGAGGGGCCTGCAAGCCGCGCGCGATCCTCGGCCGCATCCCGCGCCTTCTGAGGCCCAAGGCCCTCGACTTCAGGCTCGAGCTCTGCAGCCTGCATCAGGCCTTCATGGATCGACCGGACCTCGCTGCCCCAATCATCAACCCGCACGTCCGGAATACAGGCCGCGAAGGCAGGGGCGTCTTTGAGACGTTCGGTGAAGTTCTGGTCCTCGTAATAGCGTAGCTTCAGCGCGCGCACCGGCGGGGAGCCTGCGACAAGGACGAGTTCCTGGTCTGCGGGCAGTTGCATCACTTCGCCGGGCGTCAGCAATTGGCGGGCAGTTTCCTGACGCGACACCATTTTGTGCGACAGCCAGGGCGCGAGCCGGTGGCCTGCATAATTCTTCATGGCCCGCTGTTCGGTCTTGGTGCCGAGTGCATCGGAAATCCGCTTCGCCGTGCGCTCGTCATTTGTCGCGAACGCCACCCGGACATGACAATTGTCGAGGATCGCATTCGAGGGGCCATAAGCCTTTTCGATCTGATTGAGGGATTGCGCGATCAGGAAGGCCTTGAGGCCATAGCCTG
>NZ_AWFE01000015.1:0-929 GCF_003263315.1 Hyphomonas sp. GM-8P | reverse complement strand
GCACGAAGGTCGCGAGCGTTTCGGCAAGGACCAGATTGTCCCGCTCGATCCGCCCGAACTGGCGCGTCAGCCGGTCGAGCCGGCGATTGATGGCGGCCTCGCGCTGATTGTCGGCTTCGCCCGCAAACCAAGCAGTCAGCGCCTTGTCGACGATGGCGCTTTCGGAGAGACCGGGGCGCTTGGCCATGGCCTGCAGCCGGTGATGCGTCTCAGGCGAGATATAGGGCTGGATACGGGGCTTCATTGACCATTCCCCGTCAGATCGATGCCGGTCGCCTGTTCGAGACTGTCGGCTTGCACAAGCGCGTCGAAGAGGCTCGGTTGCGGAGCGCCGCGTGACTTAGCCTGCGGCTTGCCGGTCCTGGCGGGCACAGAGACCTGCGCGCGCTCCCTGGCGGCATCGCGCGCTTTCTGAGGCCCGAGGCCCTCGCCGTCGGGCTCAAGCTCGGCGGCCTGCATCAGACCTTCATGGATCGATCGGACCTCCGTGCCCCAATCATCTTCCGAGGCTCCCAGAATGGCTGTCGCAAAGTTAGGCTCTTCCTTCAGCCGTTCAGTGAAGTTCTGGTCTTCATAGTAGCGGAGCTTGAGCGCGCGCACCGGAGGCGAGCCTGCGACGAGGACCAATTCCTGGTCTGCCGGCAGTTGCATCACTTCGCCGGGCGTCAGGAGCTGGCGGGCGGTTTCCTGGCGCGACACCATCTTGTGCGAAAGCCAGGGCGCCAGGCGGTGGCCGGCATAGTTCTTCATTGCCCGCTGTTCGGTCTTGGTGCCGAGCGCATCGGAAATCCGCTTGGCCGTCCGCTCGTCATTGGTCGCGAACGCGACCCGCACATGGCAATTGTCGAGGATCGCATTGGACGGGCCATAGGCCTTTTCGATCTGGTTCAAAGACTGGGCGATCAGGAAGGCCTTGAGGCCATAGCCTG
>NZ_AWFE01000014.1:0-968 GCF_003263315.1 Hyphomonas sp. GM-8P | reverse complement strand
CAGAGAATAGCGCAAGGCTTGATTGTCCTTCAGTGAACGCCCGGAAGATGCCCTGCAGGGTCATATTGCCGATCACGATATTGGGGTCTGGCAACGGGTCAGGGACGTAATCCGCCTTTGCCTTTTTGGCGTCGGCGATGTCCTTTTCCCTTGCCGCGTGTTCGCGAGCCAGCAGTTCCCTGTATTCGTGGACACCTCTTGCCGCATAGCGGTCCACAGTGGACTTACGTTCGCCTGATGCAGCAACGGTCAGGATGCAAAGGGACAGGGGGCGTCTCTGGCGCTGGGCAAACTCCACATCAAAATGGTTCTGTACCGAGAAGGAAGCGACAGACAGGACTGACGCCGCTGCAAGAGCCGGCGGGCATTTCGTACCGTTGGCTATGTCTCTTGCTGCGCGCTGCATCATCGGTGGAAAGGCTTCCAGAGGGAATGCGGCGGGCTTCCCTTCGTCCACATCGAGCGGCTCGGGATCGGGCCACGCACTAGAAGCAGCGCCATCGTTATCAAAGCCATTTCTGTGTCCGGATTGCGCATACTTGCGCTCCAGGTCAGCAGCGGCAGATTTCCGATAGGCATCAATCATCGTCGCCCTCTCTCCGCTTTTGCGCAAAGCACATGCGTTCCTCCGGGGACGCGCCGATAAGCCCGAGCTCGTCGTCATCGACAAGCGCGACCAATTGGAGGCTGATCGCTTTCAGGGAAGTTCGAAGCCGGTTCGGAAAAGCCGGATTCTGGCGAAGTTCAAACAACAGGCCGATAGGAGGGCCAAACCATTCGCGGAGTCCGAAATATCCAGGTGGGTATTTACTCATGATCCGCCCCCACGTTCAGCCCTGCATGCTCTGCGATGAGAAGGGCAAGGGACGGTGAGCGCACGCCAAGGCGCTGCACATGGCGGACCGCTGCAAGGCGGGGTGTTTGAGATTGCATTTCTGCCCAGTGAAACAGGCTGAGCTGGCGTTGCA